>JBKEBE010000071.1:0-8016 GCA_047973025.1 Paludibacteraceae bacterium | reverse complement strand
TAGGACGGTCTCGGCATATCAAATTCAATAGCTGATACTTTCAGATACTCCTTGCTTGATGTAGCCAACTCAATCATGTGAAGTCTTAGCGATTCGTCTATAAGTTCGGACTGCTCTTTGAGCGGATTGCGTGGACTTACCACGTACCAAATTTCGTCCATACCGGAATATTCAAAGATATAGTCGGCTAATCGGGTATGCCCCAAGTGAATCGGGTTAAATGACCCAAAAAAAAGACCGACAAAACGTGTGTCTTTTGCATTACCCGATTCTTCGGATGATTTTACTTGTGTGTTGGTGCGCTTATTTTTACGACTAAAAAACATGTATGGTGTATTTTTTAGGGAGTTTATTCTTCATTTTTCGCCGGTGGTTCTCGCGATTAAAGCAGTATAATTATTTACCTAAAAAATCTTTGACAACCGCTTCGGCGTCCGCTTTAGCTCTATCCAAATCATTGTTTAGAATCACGACATCAAATTGCTCCGCAAAGTTCATTTCATGCATTGCCTTACCGACCCTTTTTTCAATCATTTCATTACTGTCCGTACTTCGGGCAATCAGTCTTTCGCGTAGTGTTTCTATAGACGGCGGAGCGACAAAAACAGCTAATGCACGCTCTTTGAACTTTTTTTTCAGATTTATTCCGCCCAATACATCTACATCAAATATAACGGTTTCTCCTTTTGCCGAAATCCGCGCTATTTCACTGCGGAGTGTGCCGTAGAAACAATCCGGATATACTTCTTCGTACTCGACAAATTCATTGCCTGCAATTTTCTTTTTAAATTCTTCCACCGAAAGGAAATAGTACTCAATCCCGTCAGCTTCATTGCCACGAGGCGGTCGAGTAGTCGCAGAAATAGAAAATTCCAACCCCAAATCACGAGCCAACAGATGATTTACAATCGTACTCTTTCCGGCTCCGGATGGTGCCGAGAAGATGACAACGCGTACATCATCATCGTTTCCATGAGAGATTTTTTTGTTGTTCTCGTTGCTTTTACTACTTATCATTGCCATCTACAAAAAAAACTAAAGCGTGTTCAACACCTGTTCTTTGATTTGTTCAAGTTCATCCTTCATCATTACCACTATTTGTTGCATTTCACTCTGGTTTGATTTTGAACCGAGCGTATTTACTTCGCGCCCAATCTCTTGCGCGATAAATCCTAATTTTTTTCCTGTAGATTTTTCAGCTTTCATCGTGTCCGTAAAATAGTTCAGGTGATTTCCAAGGCGGACTTTTTCTTCATTGATGTCTAACTTTTCGATGTAGAATATCAGTTCTTGTTCCAGTCGGTTTTTGTCGTAATCTATTTTTCCGGAAATAGCTTGCAGGTTTTCTTCCAATTTTGCCTTAATTTTCTCCACTCTATCGGATTCAAAAGGCTCTATATCAATCAACAACTCTCTTATTCGACCGATTTTATCGTTGAAGACGCGCTCAAGTGTTCTGCCTTCCTGATTTCTAAATTCGACGACTTGTTCTAACGCTCTTTCAATCAACTGCAAAATTGCTTCCCATTCCGTTTCATCCGGTTCTTCAATTTCCGATTTCATTGTTTCCGGAAGGCGCATAAGCACGGACAGCCAGTCTTGTGTTACCGGAATACCTGTTTCTTTAGCCAAAGCCTGCAATTGTTCATAATACGATTTTACTGCGGATTGATTGATTTTTACGCTACTTTCTTTGCCTGAGCTATCTACGTAAAGTGAAAAATCAACTTTGCCCCGCTCTAATTTCTGACTGATTAGACTACGTATTTCGAGTTCTTTTTCCCGATACAGGTTTGAAACACGGGTCGAAATATCAAGTTGCTTACTGTTTAGCGACTTAATTTCGACACTGATTTTCTTGTGATTGATTTCGCCAACGGCTTTTCCGTAGCCGGTCATGGATTGTATCATAGAGTAATAAAAATTTTATCGTGAAACGCGATTACTTTCGCAAAATTCAAATTTTGAAACAAAATTACGATATTTATTTCGTTATACGGCTTACATAGACGCTTTTTTGTAAATTTGTCCGCGATAATCCTCCATTGAAGATGATGAACTACAATAACACGAATGTACGCAGACAAGACAGGCTGATGCCTGAAAATGAAGCGCGAGAATTACTCGATAAAGGCGAATACGGTTATTTGTCCATGATTGCCGATGACGGCAAACCTTACGGTATTCCGATCAGCTATGTGTGGGATGGCAAGGAAAGTATTTATTTTCACGTCGCGCCGGAAGGAAGAAAATTGCGTGCCATAATGCAAAATTCTTCGGTTTCATTTTGTGTAACCGGTAGCACAAACGTCATTTCCAATAAGTTTACGACCGAATATCAAAGCATTGTGATTTCTGGGAATATCCATCGTCTTGAAGACAATCGGGAATGTTTTTTTGCTCTCGAACTTCTTTTAGACAAGTATAGTCCAAATGACAAGACAGTCGGTATGAAGTACGCAGAAAATTCATTTTTGCGTACACGTATTTTGCGGATGGATGTAACGGAATGGTCGGGAAAAAGGAAAAAATTGGGTTAATTCTTGTAAAATAATTAGTTAAATGGTTTTTTAAGTATTATTTTGAGATGGATTTTTTTTCTTACTCGGAATCAATTTCATTGTTGTCATCTTTTTCGCCTTCCGGATTGTCGTCTCCGGCAAAATAAGGATTGTTTTGTTTTCTGTAATTAAGTGGCGAAATACCGAATAAATCTTTGAAACATTTGCTGAAATATCTCGGAGTATTGAAACCCAAACGGTAGGTAATGTCGGAGATATTTAAGTCATTATCGTTTATCAACATGGAAGCTGCGGTTTTCAGTCTGACGTTAATGATAAAATCATTGGGAGTCATGCCGATAATTCCTTTCAGTTTCAGGTAAAGTTTGCTCCGTCCCAATGTCATTTCTTGCGCAAAAACCGAAACATTGAAGTCATAATCATCCAAATGATTCATAACGATTTCGGTAGCTTTGTCGAGCAATTCTTGATCCAATTTATTGGTTGCGATGGAAATGGTCGTATTGTCAATTTGTTTAGAGAATTTCTCTTGCAATTTTTTTCTACTCATTACCAGATTGTTACAACGACTTATTAACATTTTCACGTTAAAAGGTTTCGTAATGTAATCGTCAGCACCAATCATTAGTCCTTCCAAGTTAGTCTCTTCGGAAGAATCGGCCGTGAGCAGAACAACCGGAATGTGTGATGTTTCAAAATTGGTTTTTATTTTTACGCACATTTCCTTGCCCGACATTTTCGGCATCATCACGTCACTCAATACGATGTCAGGTTGAAGCGTTTTTACTTTTTCCAATCCTTCCGCACCGTCTGAAGCAATATGTACTTCGTAAATTTGTGTAAAAATATCCGTTAGAAATTGCATCATTTCTTCGTTATCTTCTACGATAAGGATGGTTGATTTATTGACTGCAGGCGTCAACTGTTTGATTTCTTCGAAAAAATTTAAATCGGGTAGTTCCAACGTTTTGACGTAGTCAACGTCTGAACCGGTTTTATTATCCAACTCATTTACTAAGAAATGTTCCTTTCCTGTCAACAACGTTACTTTGAAAAGCATCCCATCTCCGGTTCTTTTTTCCGCAGTAATGTTGCCATGATGTAATTCAACGATTCCTTTAGCAAGATTGAGTCCTATACCGGCTCCGGTATTGGTCTGACTTTGATTCGAGTTTTTTGCCTGATAGAATCTCTCGAAGAGATGTGGAATGTCTTCATCGTCAACCCCAATGCCTGAATCAGCAATGCTGACACGAACCGAATCATCCCCTCTCTCGATCTTTACGGAAATAGAACTATACTCCGGTGAAAACTTAAACGCGTTCGAAATTATGTTATAAAATACTTTTTGCAGTTGATTGGGATCAAACCAGAGCATACTACTTTTTTCGGCGGAATAAAAGGAATAATCTATTTTCTTGGATTTAGCCAAATCGTTGAAGGAATTGTAAATATTTCTGACAAACTCCACGATATCATGATTGCTCACTTTGATTCTAAATAGTCCCTGTTCTTGTTTTCTGAAGTCGAGTAATTCTGTAATGAGACTTTTCAGATGAGATGTGTTTTTATATATTTTAGCTAATTTATTGTACACAGGCGGTGTGATGCTGTCCATTTGCGAGAGGGCTTCAATTTGTCCGATTATGAGTGTCAGAGGCGTTCTGAATTCATGAGAAATGTTGGTAAAAAATTGTAGTTTAGCCTGATTCAGTTCTTTGATATGATCGTTCTCTTTGATTTCGTATTCTAATGATGTTTTCAACAGAATTTTAGAATTATTGAAAGCGATAATCCTCCAAATAATGCCCAATAGGAGAAGAAGGTAGATTAAATAAGCGAGCGTAGAAGCATAAAAGGGCGGACTTACCCTGATTTCTAATTGAATTGTCTTTGGTTTCTGATTGGTGTTGACGGGTACGATCTCGCGCACGAAGAGTGTATAACTTCCGGGACTTAGGTTGGAATATTGAATACTTTGACCGTTTGTTTGGTACCATGTGCCGTCAAAACCATTCAGTTGGTATTCAAATTTTGATCGGTTTGCCTTGATGTTGTTTGAAGTCCCGAATCTGATTATCAGGTTTGTCTGCTTATAATTTAATTTTATTCTCTGCTTATAAGGCATTGCAACGTCAATGATGCCCGTCTCATCGCCGGGACGAATCAATCGATTGTTTACCAGGATATCCGAAAAGAATATCGTGTAATCTTTGTGAGTAAAGTTTAGCTGGCTCTCGTAGAACGATGCCATCCCTTCGGTTCCTCCGACAAAGATTTCTCCATTTTTAGCCGTGTAAATGCCGCACCCGAAATTAATTGTTTCGAGCGGCATACCACGCGTTTTGTCTAAATAATAATTCCGTTTGCTTTCGGGGTCAAACAGATTGAGACCTTTATTGGTCAACAAAGCTACGTACCCGAAATTTGTTTCGTCCATATCGTAGATGAAATCCGAGATAAGTCCGTCTTTTTGTTGGGTGTACATGATGAACTCATTCGTTTCTGTTACGAATTCGAACAGTCCTGAACCCATGGTTGCAAAAAGTAATTTTCCTTTTTTTGTTTCGAATATTTTAGTAATATTATGTCTTCCGATACTGCCGGGATTTGTGAATGAGTGATTATACTCCTTAAAATCACCGGAAATCAGGTTGTAACATCTCACGCCACCATCTGTTTTGGCTAACCAAAGATTTTCATACATATCGATATGACAGGTCGTATTGTCTGACCGAATTTTATTGAGTATGTCCGGATTTGTGAAGAAAGGACTTATTTTTTCGGTTTTCATGTCCAGTTGTACCAATCCTTTTTGCGTGAGAATAATCAGATTCCCGCGATATGGAATCAGTGTTTCGATTACATCATTTGGAAAAAGCGGATTGTTGGCGGTTGAAATATTCTTGAAACGATTACTCTTTCTGTCATAAATAGACAAACCACCCATGTGAGTGCCGAGGTAAAGCTTGTCGTTTTCAGGACTATACCAGATACATTTCAGGTTGTTGTGAGCAATGCCGCTTTTTGTGTCTGTGGTAAAAGCCTGAAATACTTTGTTTTTTCGGTCGTAATAATTCAGACCGCCTCCTTCGGTACAGATCCAGAGATTTTCATCTTTGTCCTCGGTCATTTTTCCTACGATGGGGAAGTTGATATTTTTGGTACTCCGACTCGACGGGTAATAGTACGTGTAGATATTTGCTTCCGGATTATAATAATTAACGCCACCGTAATAGGTGCCTATCCAGATTGTACCCTGTTTGTCTTTAAAAAGTTTGTAAATAGAAGTGTGTGAGAGATCTGTTGGTTTATTTCCGGAATGCCGGTAATTCAGTATGTGTTCGTTTTCCGGAGTAAACTTATCCAATCCGTTAAATGTCGCAATCCATATTTGTCCGAAGTTGTCCTCGCAAAAATCCCGTATAATATTGCTGGATAAGGTTTTTCCGGCTATAAAGTTTCGTTGGAAATGGCTGATACCGTTAGACCGGTCCAGTCTGAAAACACCATTGTCTCGTGTCCCGACCCATAAGTTTTTTTTAGAATCTTCGTAGATTGCCGAAATATTTTCTTTTGGTAGAATACAGTTAAATACATGATTGGCGTCAAGTACATACAATCCGGATACGGTTCCGATGTATAATTTTCCGTTGCTATTCTCATATAGGCGGGTTATGCTATATGCTGAATCTACGCGATAATGTTCCGTAGTTGATCTGTCAACGTTATTTACCCTGTAAATATGGTTATTAGCTGCATACCAAATCGATTTTTTCCCTTGAGCTATTGCCTGAGCATTCAGGCTTACGCGGTTGAACTTCTCTTGTTTCAAATCGAAAGTCATCAAATGGGTATATCCACATATAAGATACAACAACCCATTTCCGTCGCCGCAAATTTTATTGATAATATTACTTTCAAGGCCGGTCGAATCGTTCTCTTCGGATTGAAAAATATCAATTATGTTTCCATTGTATCGATTTAATCCTTCGCCGGTACCGAACCACATATACCCCAGCTCATCTTGATAGATTGACATGACCGAAATCTGCGAAAGACCTTGTGCGGGACCTATGTGATCAAAGTCTATCTCTTGCGCGAAAGCAAGGAAGTTTATTCCGATTAAAAATACGACTAAAATGTGTTTCTTCATATACAAAATACTTTATGGTCGTTATTGGAGTTGTACCGTATGGTGCTTATAAACTGCTGGGCAAATATAGCCATTTATATTAGAAATTTAGAGAGTACGCAAAAGCAATCGAAAAAAGTTTGTCCGTCCCGATAATATTTTACCAATAAATAAGGGGTATCCAAAATGTATCGGATACCCCTTATTTTCCACTACTTATAAGCTAATTCAAAAATCTTACAGAAACTATTTGCTTAAAAAGTTACTCTGTAATTAAGTGAGAAGTCAAATCTCGAAAGATTCAGTTTATTCCATTTGCTGTCATTGTTCCCGGTTAGTATAGGAGCTTCTTTAGAATAAATACTGACGATCACGGATGTCAAAAATCCGATGGAAGTCTTTGAAGACAAGTTATAATACAAAGCCAAATCTGCATTGCCACCCAGCAAGTTAGCGTTAACGGCATTGTATTCATTGTCCGCTTTTAACCCTTTACTCTGATAATGCGCGTATCCCAGTCCTACCGTTTGCAAAAAAGAGACTTTCGGACTTAGTATATACTCATATCCCAGTTGTGGTGCTATGTAATTCACAAGAAGATTTTCTACAACAGCCTGATTGTCTTGTAATACATAGTTAGCTCCTGACGAAAACAGATTGTACTTAAGACCGAAATTTGTATTGTCCTTTAGTGAATACAATAACTTTGAGTTGATTTGTAGTCCGGAAGTGTAATTAGCCCTGTAATGCGCACCGTAAGCCGAATAATTACTTTTTGCCGATAAGGAAGAAGCACCAACTCCCATATCCCAACGAGAATTTTTTTCCGCTATCTTGTGCATAAGACAAGCTGCTTATTAACCAGGCGGGTTAATAACGACATTTTTTACGTGTCAAAGTATTCATAAACAGCTATTTGTGTAGAATAATATCACGTTATATTAGTGTCGGGTTAATAGTAACAATAAAATGGTCAAGAAAAATAATTTGAAAGATTGCTTATGAATGGTTTTTGAGTGAATACTAACTAATTACCAAAGCGATATACTGTTAGCATAAACTGACGTATAGGAATTTAATTCCATTTTTGATGATTCGGGAATCGTAGATTCGTTTACCACTCGAATAAATTTATCGGTATACTCTACAATTTCAATTTCATCCATTGTTTTTTCGGTTTTGTCGAGGTACACTTCTACAATTTCGAGTTCATTAGAGATTATATAAATTAGTTTATTAATAGCTTAATTTTTAGAAGTTTAAACAATATTCTTTTAATTCCTCCGTTGAGGTATTATGAGATATTACAAGCTAAAAAAGAATTTAGTACAACTTCAAAGTCTGACAGGAATGAACCGC
>JBKEBE010000124.1:0-2695 GCA_047973025.1 Paludibacteraceae bacterium | reverse complement strand
TTTCCATTGCTTTTTCACTAGAAGTAAAAAAAACGTTTATCTCTGAAAGTATTATCGTATCTTTGTCTCGCAGCATATTGTTTGGCTTTTGTTTTGTAACACAAAGTTGCTGAAAATCAGTAACTTTACCAAATTAATATGCTGCTATTTTGTTATAAATCTGCAAGTTGTTTTACTTGCAAAAGTTGAGTAAGTGATTTATATGCCTTATAAGTGATTTTTATGTCCGAAACTCAAAACATAGAATACAAAAGTAATTGGCACGACGATTACCTTAAATGGGTATGCGGTTTTGCTAATGCTCAAGGTGGCAAAATCTATATAGGCATGAACGATGCCGCCACTGTTGTCGGCGTGGAAGACCAGAAAGCGCTGATGGAAGAAATTCCCAACAAAATAAAAAATAATATGGGGATTACTGCCGAAGTGAATTTACAACACGAGGATGGCAAAGATTATATTGAAATAGTTGTGCAACCCTATTCCGTACCAATTTCGTTACGGGGCAGGTATTATTATCGTAGTGGCAGCGTAAAACAGGAATTAACTGGCGCAGCCCTCAACGAATTTTTATTGAAACGCAGTGGGCAAACTTGGGATGATGTGATAGAACCGCGAGCCACCTTTGAAGATATTGACGAAAATACTTTTTCGGCTTTCCTTAAAATGTCGGAGGAAAAGGGGCGCATGCCTGAAACTCTGGGCTTGACAATTCCACAAATATTTGACAAGTTGCTTTTAACCGAAAACGGACAGTTGAAACGTGCTGCAATTATTTTATTCGGGAAAAATCCAAACCGATTCTATCCAAATACTTTTGTTAAGGTAGGTCGTTTCAGAGAAAATGACATTCTATTTCACGATGTTGTCGAGGGCAACTTAATCACGCTTTTGCGGGAAATTACCAATCAACTTAGTTATAAATACCTTACACAGAAAATTCATTTTGAGGGTTTGTATCGTGTTGAAACCGGTGAATATCCGACACCTGCCATTAGAGAAATGTTACTTAACGCCCTGATACACCGCAATTATATGGGGAGTTTTGTACAAATTCGCGTTTATGACGACAACATAAATATTTGGAATGACGGTGGTTTGCCCGCAGGTATCAGTTCGGAAGCATTAAAAAGACCTCACAGGTCGAATCCACGCAATCCGATTATTGCAGATGTTTGTTTCAAAGGTGGACTGATTGACTCGTGGGGAAGTGGTACAATTCGCATTATTGACACTTGCAAGCAAGCCGATTTACCTGAGCCCGAACTCATTGAACAAGATGGCGGATTTTCGGTAACACTTTTCAAGAACCATTTAACCAAAGAACAATTAGTTAAAATAGGATTGAATGCAAGACAAATTGATGCGATTTTATTTTACAGGGTAAAAGGCGAAATAACGAGTTCGGAATATGCAGAACGTTACAAAATAACCGACCGAACTGCTAGAAACGATTTGAATGTATTAGTTGAAAATAACTTACTCACGAAAAAGGGCGAAACTAATCAATCAAGATATATTTATGTTTAATAATCAGAAAAATTCCGAAGTTTTTCCGAACAACTTCCGAAGTCTCCGAAGTTTTTCCGAAGTGAAAAAATGAAACGACCGAACAGCAAGAGCGGATTTGTCCGAATTGGTAGAATAGAAATAGCTTTCAAGCAAGGGAAAACGAAATCAGTAAAATACCTATTCAATGCCGAATAATTGCCGAAAGGATGCCGAATAAAAAATTCTCCATTTTCCCCATATCCCCATTTTGGGGATATGGGGAAATTAATTTCTTAAATAATGAATTGTTTCAGTTACTGGCAAATGTAAGCAGTCTAAAAGTAGAATAAATTACCAATGACTTATCAAACGTGGGTAAAAAATTGCAAAATGTACCCATGAACCAAACTTCATAGGTAAAAAAATGCAAAACGTACACATAACATAAAACACGTCGGTAAAAATTAGCCAAATCTTCCATTTCCTACAAATCCCCATTTTGGGGATTTGGGGAATTTTCAATTAAGCGGAAAAAGTATTTGATAATCCTGCCCACGCAGGTTTAAACCGAATAGGTAAAGCGGTCTTCGTCATTCCGCCACTTTGTTCGCAAAAACATAGCCACAAGGGTAAAACAAGCAGCCTGAAAAAAATCTCCAGACTTCGCTACACTTCAGCTTGTATTTTTTCGGCTGCTCTTGTGGCTATTGCTTCCACACTCACTCCTGCGCTCCGGTAGGTGCTCGTCATGGCGTGTTAGCTTTTTTTGTTCACCACGTTCTGTCATTCCTCAGTCATGGTTGCACCTGCCCCCTAAAACCCCATTAAGGTATTCGCTACGCTCATGATTTTTTTTGTAGGGGTCAGCCACCATTTAGAGTTTTGCTCGCCTGCGGTCGCTCGTGCTGTTCTGGTTTGTCACATTTTTTGCAGCTCACTTTTCCATGTTGGCTTATTGCCGTGTTCGTTCAGTCTTTCCGTTCATTTTATTCTCTACACTTCTTCACTCACACCGCAACGCCAACCGCACGCAAGAGCTGTCATTCATTCACTCATTCCGTTCCATTCCACTCAGTTCACTTTCAGGGTATAGGTCTTTTCCCACCCACAAAGCCATGTGGTTGCAGCCGGGATCCGTGTCACTCCACACCGCTTCACCACCGCACACATACACCCGTGCCGGTCAGTCGCTTCAATACACTCC
>JBKEBE010000029.1:0-71276 GCA_047973025.1 Paludibacteraceae bacterium | reverse complement strand
TGCCGAGAATGAAATGTACAGATCAAAAGATGGAATTAATTGGACGAAGTTGCTTGTTTCCGGCGACGCGAACTACAACTACATCGCTTTGCTTTTCACGTTAAAAAATCGATTGTGGGCGGTAGCGCAAAACAAATTCGATAATAACGTCCGAATCGCGACTTCTGACAATGGTATCAACTGGACATTTGTTGGGAATAAAACGTTTAACGGCACCTTCCCCGTTTCTGATTTTACCGCCACGACGTTCAGATCCCCCTACTCTGTAAGAGAAAAAGCCATTGTCGTAGGGGGCTTTTCTCCTGCCGGCATCAGACTCAATTCGATCTGGTCTGCTGAAGATAAAATTATATCGGACACCTTAAATTGGCTTGATTTACAGTATGCAAATAGCAATCTTACCGAAATTTCAAATTCAGCCGTCGAATACTACGGCAGCAAATTACTTTTGATTGGTGGCGAAACTAACTCATTCCTACAAGATACCACACAGATGAGACAGTCTATTAACGAGGGTATGAATTGGATTATTCCCGACACTGCGATTAACCGGCTACCCCTTGACTTTTCCGCTCGGACGAATGCATCAATCATCAAAAAATCCGACGACAATACTCTGTATATCATAGGCGGAAAATCGGCGACATCCGGACTTTCCGATGTCTGGAAAATCAAGGTAAATTTCTACAGTTTTGATGATTACAAGGAAAATCCGTATAAATATTAGTCGTTAAACTCTTGATGGATAATAATCCTTTCTATCATTCAACCATCGTGTAAAGTCAGGAAGAAAACTACCCTGCGTCAATTATCATGGCTGCGATCAAAACCAAACAAACCGATGCGGATGTTGCTGAATTTATCAATTCATTTGCCGCAACCGATCTGAAGAAGCAAGACAGCTTCGAACTAATCAAAATCATGCAGGCAGAAAGTGGTTACGAGCCTAAGATGTGGGGACCTACGATGATTGGATTTGGAAAGTATCATTACAAATCTGAACGTAGCCGTCAGGAAGGCGATTGGTTTATAGTGGGTTTTTCCCCTCGCAAAGCGGCTATTTCGCTCTACATCTATTCCGGAACTCCCAAACAGGACGAACTGTTGAAAACGTTGGGCAAATTCACGATGGGTAAAGGATGTATTTATGTAAAAAGATTGTCTGATATCAATGTGGATGTTCTAAGTAAATTGATTAAAGACTCAATCGAATACACAAATCGTAAATTTGGAATAATAAGTTAATCCCAAACAATCTCGTAATTAATTTGTTGATAGTATAATTAAAGAACCAATTTGATGAACACTTTAGGAAGACTTTTTACGTTTACATCTTTCGGAGAATCGCATGGAAAAGGCGTTGGCGGCATTATAGACGGTTGTCCCGCCGGCGTTGAGATTGATGAAGATTTCATCCAAAACGAGCTGAATCGACGACGACCCGGACAATCGAAAATAACAACTCCGCGAAGTGAAGACGACAAAGTAGAGTTTCTATCCGGAATATTTGAAGGTAAATCAACCGGTGCGCCTATCGCGCTCGTAATATGGAATAAGAATCAACATAGCGAAGATTACAATCACTTGAAGGACGTTTATCGTCCGTCTCATGCAGATTATACATATCAGCAAAAATACGGTATTCGTGACCATCGCGGAGGGGGACGCAGCTCCGCTCGCGCAACAGCGGGCTGGGTAGCTGCCGGAGCTATCGCCAAATTAATACTGAAACAACAAGGAATTGAGATTACGGCTTACACATCGCAAGTTGGAAATATCGAAGTAAAGAAGAACTACGATGAGCTGGATTTATTGCAGACAGAAAGTAATGTGGTTCGCTGTCCCGATGTAGAGACCGCTCAACAGATGATCGAATACATCGACAAACTTCGCCAAGAAGGGAATTCCATCGGAGGAATCGTTAGTTGTGTCATACGAGGCGTTCCTGTCGGTTGGGGAGAACCTCTTTTCGACAAATTACAAGCTCGACTGGCTGCCTCAATGTTGAGCATTAACGCTACTCATGGATTTGACTACGGCAAAGGCTTCGATGGTGTAGGAATGACCGGCGCAGAACTGAATGATTCTTTTGCGATGAAAAACGGTAAAGTTACAACGACAACTAATCATTCGGGAGGTATTCAAGGCGGTATTAGCAACGGGCAAGCTATTTATTTTCGGGTACTATTTAAAGCGACATCGACCATTTCTCAAAAACAAACAACAATAGACAAAGACCTAAAAAGTATCGAATTAGAAGCCAAAGGACGACACGACCCATGCGTACTTCCTCGCGCGGTACCCATCGTAGAAGCCATGGCGGCTCTAACCTTGGTTGATTTGCATTTAATTCGTTCTAAATAGATTCATCATTTATTTTTCGAAAGAAAATTAATAAAAACGATTTTGTCCGAAGCCATCATCACATCCAATCATTGGCTGATAATTACCAATCCTCGTGCCGGGAAAAGACAATTCATGGGACAGATTAACTATGTAAAATCTGAACTCAAGAAAGCAAATATCCCCTATATTTTTAAAATCACGGAATATTCCGGTCATGCCGTAGAGATCGCAAAACAATATACCCGAAGAGGGTGTATGAATTTCCTCGTTTTGGGTGGAGACGGTTCCATCAGTGAAGTTATCAACGGTATTTTTCTCGCCGAACCGGAAGATACTACCAAAATAAAAATCGCGCTGATGCCACGTGGTACCGGAAATGATTGGGGAAGATTTTGGAATTTGAAAAAAAAAGACGTTAGATCGATGGAAATCTTTCTAAAAGGAAAGTCCCGGCTCATCGATATCGGAAAACTCAATTATCGTACGGCAGATAATCAAGAATCAAGCCATTATTTTGTTAATTCGGTCGGTTTCGGATTGGATGCTGAAGTTGTCGATTTAACCCACAAATTAAAAAAAATGGTTGGAAGCTACTCTTTCTTATATGCGGTATCATTAGTGCTGGCTGTTTTTAGGTATAAATCTGTACCGGCAAAACTAACAATTAACCAAGAAGCCGTTATGCCGTTAAAGCTTTTTACGATGAACATTGCCAATGGTCCATTCAGCGGTGGCGGTATCAAGCAAAATCCAACGGCTGTTCCCTATGACGGTATTTTCGATATGATGGTTGTGGAAAAACCTACGATTGGAGATATATTCAGTATTTTACCGTTGATTTTTAGCGATAAACTAGCCGCTCATCGAGCTATCCGAAGTCTTACGGCGAAACAAATTGATGTTCACATCGAACAGGAGATGCCCGTTGAAGCGGATGGTATATTGGTTCCAAATGCTCACAATTGTAAAATTTCCATACTTCCGGATACCCTAAACATGATAATCCCTTAACTTAAAATATCAAAATTTTTCAGTGCTTTGTAAATTCCGTCCGCATCAACCGTATCCGTAACAAAATCCGCTACGGCTTTCACTGCATCTTCCGCGTTTCCCATTGCCACTCCGATACCTACATGCTTCAACATATCAATATCGTTTCCTCCATCGCCAAAAGCCATCGTTTCGTGTCAAGTTTCACAAGGTTGTTGATAGTCTTCTTCTTCGGAATCCCGTTTCGACCACGCTTTCACTACATGAGCGTCGTTTTTGTATTAATCGTACTCGGCATTCAAATAGTTATTGACCAACAACTTTGTACCTTTGTACCAATCCAATTGTCTGTATTGATTTTCTAATAGACTGTCAGACAAAGGGAATGCAAAAAAACTAATACCGGTTGTATTTTCTAACGATAAATTGTTGAGAAAATATTCTGTATGTTTATAATCCATAACAAGTTGAGAAAAAATATGAGTGAGTTCGTTTTTCTTATTTTCCCCGATAGAACTTTGTTGTAGGAAATCCAATAAATCGTAGTACATGATTGGTTCCGTGTATTCATACGATTTTATTTTCATTGTTGGCATGGTTACATTTTGAGTTTCAATATTTTGCAAAATGAATTGTACCAAAGTTTCCAAGTACTCAGTTCGCGTAACACAAAGAGACGCTGATTGCACCAATGTTTTGGGTTGTTTTCTGTAATAATTGACATACTCGGTAGTAATTTTTTTATAGTCAATGTTTTGACGAAAAAACAAAGGGATGATTTCTTGATAGGGAAATCCCGTCGCAAGCGTTTCAGTAGGCGAAGCAATTATGTAATTCGTCTTATCGCGAAGTTGATACAAAGTTTCGATATTGCTCATAAGACAAGCGTCAAAAGCAATAAATTCAAACGTAATCAGCAAGTTTTCAGCTAATTCTGCAATTTCCAATTCTTGCTCATTATCCAAACCAAACGAGCGTTGCCGGATCTTATCTCTGTTTTTTAAATTATCAAAAACACCTTCGTGCAACCAGCCTGTGCCGTGCGACCAAAGTACAAGTCCATATTCTAATGCGGGAAATGCCGTGATTGATTCATTGATAATCATTTGTAGTATTTCGCCGCTAGCGGAATTTTGTTGTTTGAATTTCTTGATGGTAATAAGCTTGCCGTTTTGAATGTGTATCAGTTGCGGGAGCGAATCGAACGAGTAAGTGGGGGCATCAAGGTAAACAATCAGATTGCCATTCATATTCGCTGTAGCTGCCTGCATTTCAGCGATATCCTCTTTTGCATTGTTGTACAGATTATTCTCCGCAATCATATAAACGAGTACTGTACGTTCGGCAATAATCGGAACGTCGCTTACCTCATTTCGGCAGGCAATGCACACTACGACAAGGAGTAAAATGTATATTTTGTGGAGCATAACAATGTTTGGAGTAAAAATCAAAGGGAAACGCGGATTTCCTCTTTGATAAAAAAATTAATTGGCGATCCGAGAGACAACAAATATCTTCCCGTATCTATTCTCTCCATCATCGAAACAATTCTTGGAAAACCTGAATTATTCGCAGTAATATTGACAGAAGAGAAAAATGGATGCGGTTTTTCGCCTTCGTTATCATTGTAAACAGCAATTGTTAATCCGCGTGCTGAGTAACATCTATCAGAGTTCCATTGCTATCTACAATAATCCAAAGTCTGCGGAACTTACCGGATAAATTAGGAGTAACTACAATATCGACATCTGTTGATGATTTTTTTGTTACTTTAAACCAACTACCTTCTATTTGAACGGGTTCAAAATCTCTCGTAGTATAATCGTATTTAACCGTCAAAATATCGTTTGAGCAACTACCCGGAGCCATCTTAATCGGTTCGGTATTCAAAAAAACTTCTTCACAACGTGGGTAATTTACGATTACACCATCCAGCGACAAGCTTTGACCGAACCCCCATTCATCACTCATTGAAATGATTGTCGTATCTCCTCCATCTTTCGTAAACTGAAGTACCGGTTCTGAAAAAGTAACAGGAAAACGATCTCTTTTTTCATCGCAAGATTGCAAAGAAACAGCAATTAACATTACCGTTAATAGATTTTTCGTGTTCATAATTATTTACAGTTAAAGTTAATAATAAATATCGGGAAAAATATCTACACTAAACTGGTAATTGTGGGGTTCGCCGGATTTTGTACTTGATGATATCGTAGGCGGATTATTAGAATTAAAACAACCTTCTGCAAAATAGCCATTATTCGAATAATTTCCCCAATTATTGTGTAAATAATAGGGAGAATATTCGTCATAAGTGTAGGTGGATGTAGTTGTTACTAATAATCTATCCGGAGAAACTGATTTCGTTAACGCTCCGGGAGCTTCTGTTGTTGTAGTTACTGTTATGGTAACGGGTCTGACTCTTCTCACGTAACCATCGATAACCCAAGAATGTCCACCGCTATACCAAAACAACCAAGATATGCCAAGTATATGATTTTTAGTACTAAACCCACCAATCATAACCGGACGACTATTTTTAAGGGAAGAAAGCATTGTGTTAACATTATAATCTGACCTATACCCTCCTCTAAATCCGATGGATCTTAAATACGACGTTGCGGTTTTGTCGTTAGCTCCGCTGCCTTTTTCACAATCATAACTCATATTGATTCTACTGCCTATTCTCTCCATTAAATGCGCTAATTGAAACCTGGCATTAACGGCATCTGTGCTCGTATTCCATGACTGAATATAATTAGAAGCCGCACCCGCGTATCTGTTTGGGTAATAAGTGAAGCTACAAATTAGATTACTATTAATATTGTAACCGTCAATAGTAAAGTTAATATTCCATCTGTTGAACCAATAGGTCAAAATGTATGAAGTTGCAACTGCTACACATCCAACAGGCGCTTTCCCCGAAGTGTTATCGCTACAATTGAGAGGAATGTAAGCGTTAAATGGCTCAAATTGTCCCCACTCGACAGATAATAAGGGGCTTACACTAGATGCAACCGACCAAGATCCATATGAGTATGACGTTACAATTTCGTCTAATATCACTTCGCTTGGAGCAACCGATTTTGTCGAATAGTCGCTTGCATCTACATAAGTTGTATCTTTAACGCCCGTTTCGTCAATTTTGGCCAAGATTTCGTTTAGTAGAGAATCGCGTTGCTGTTGCGCATCAACGATAGAACGCTCTATATACAACTCCGCTCCGGTAAGAAATACAGCCAAACCCGGATTTTCAATCGTATCGCTCCCCAATGTGCCACTACCCGTATAGCAGAGCACAGAAGTTTCTATACGGGTATCAGCGGCTATAATTGTATATCCGGCACTGTCGGCAAAATTGAATACATAGGCCAAGGTGTCGGGCATTTCAATTTCTTCTCCTGATGACTTGGTCATGACACGAACTCCGTTAGAGCCTTTTAAAAAAACAACTTCAGCTATACGACGTGATTTCTCGCCTTTGGTAGCAATTCCTTCGTCCAAGAAACCGATTACCTCGTTAGCAATTTCAGTCGCTTCTTCCATTCCAATTTTGTTATTTTCACCGTTTCGCATACGATACAACACGTCCATCTCCGCTACAGATAACTTCGTGTTACGTTGCAGTTGATCTTCATTTATCAGTTCACTCTCTTGACAACTTGTACAAATCATCGTTGCCACAACGGAAATGACACAGAATAATTTTAATTTTGAAAGTCTCTTTTTCATAGCGATTGGTTTTAAAGATAAATATTAAATTTAAATCGCTATAAAAATATAAAAATATAAAAATATAAAAATATAAAAATATAAAAATATAAAAAGAATGTTAATTAACTTAAAATCGGTTTGTCGCCAAGTGGAGAGGCACTGCTAAATAGTAAAAGTTCGGCTTTGAACTAAGGAGTTTACGGAAAAGACAAAAGCGACAATCCGGTGGTTTCCGACGTTTAAACTTTCCCTCGTATGTATCCGTTTTGCTATCCGAAAAAAAAAAGCTGTCCTTTCAGACAGCTTCTATATCATCTCGTTGATGCAACATATTACGAAAGTACCGTCACTGTCGGGGTCCTGTCGAAACAGACGGGGTTATTATTGCTTAGATGAGTATGCCGAAAACTTGTCAGTTTACAACTAACTATTCATCGAAATCAAAAATTCTTCGTTATTTTCCGTTCGTTGCATCCGTTCTTTGAGAAACTCCATGGCTTCAATTGAATTCATGTCGGACAAATGACGGCGAAGTATCCACATTCGGTTCAGCGTGTCTTGTTCAAGAAGCAGATCATCCCTTCGTGTACTCGAAGCCGTGATATCTACCGCCGGGAAAATACGTTTGTTGGAAAGTTTTCGGTCCAATTGCAGTTCCATGTTGCCGGTACCTTTGAACTCTTCAAAAATAACTTCGTCCATCTTCGAGCCGGTTTCTGTGAGCGCGGTGGCGATAATCGTGAGACTTCCCCCATTTTCGATATTACGCGCAGCTCCAAAAAATCTCTTGGGTTTGTGCAGGGCATTAGCATCCACACCACCGGAGAGCACTTTTCCCGACGCGGGCGAAACGGTGTTGTACGCACGCGCCAAACGCGTAATTGAATCGAGTAAAATCACGACATCCTGACCGCATTCAACCATCCGCTTTGCCTTTTCGTGAACCATACTGGCTACCTTCACATGCCGTTCGGCCGGTTCATCAAAAGTAGATGAAATGACTTCAGCTTTTACACTACGAGCCATATCCGTTACTTCTTCGGGACGCTCATCGATCAGTAAAACAATCATGTAAACTTCCGGATGATTCGTGGCGATGGAGTTTGCTATCTCTTTGAGTAAAACGGTTTTACCTGTTTTTGGCTGTGCCACGATTAATCCGCGTTGTCCTTTCCCGATGGGGGAGAATAGGTCCACAATGCGTGTGGAAAGCATATCGTTTTTACCGGTATTTAGCGTGAACTTCTCGTCGGGAAAGAGAGGGGTCAAATGTTCGAAAGGCACTCTGTCTCGCACGTACTCGGGGCTTCTGCCGTTAATCTGAGAAACGCGAATTAACGGGAAGTATTTTTCCCCTTCCTTGGGAGGTCGAATTGCGCCTTTTACCGTATCGCCGGTTTTAAGTCCGAAAAGTTTTATCTGTGACTGTGAAACATATATGTCGTCCGGAGATGACAGATAGTTATAGTCCGGCGAGCGTAAAAATCCGTAACCATCCGCTAAAATTTCCAATGTTCCGACTCCCTCCAAGACTTCCTCAAAATCGTATCCTTTTTCTTTTTCGATGTGCTGACGTGGCGTGAATTTGATTTTGTTGTGGTTTTCGTTGGACTTTTGTGATACCGGTACAGGAAGTGCTTGTTTCGTAGTCGTCGCTACCTCCACATCGGGTTGATCGTCTATTTCGGGGACAACCGTTATTTCGACAGAATCTTCTTCTTCAGAAAACAGTTCTTCTTCAGGTATTACCGCTTTCCGGTTTGATTTATCTTCTGAGGCGGTTGGAGCTTTTTGCTTTGAGGATGTCTTTTTGGTTTTCGTTTCCTTCTCGGCTGTCTCTTTTTTAGTTGTTTTTTTTGCTCTTGGAGCTGATTTGGTTTGTTTTTCAGTCTTTGGCGGCTGTGCGGTTTTCTCTTCTGACTTTGCTTTATCAGATTTCACATTTTCGGAAGAAGCTGCCTTCACATCGTTCTCACTTGTAGAAAATTCGTTCTTAGCCTGTTGCGTTTCATCGGTTGTAGATGCATCTTCTTTTTTAGGAACAATGCGCATGCGTCTTTTACGATTTTCACTTTTTGAATCGGTGTTCGTAGATTTTCGTTGAGCGTTGACCACGGCTTGCCGGTCTAAAATGTCATATACCAATTTGTCCTTGGATACATTTTGTGCAACTTTCAATTCTAATTCGGTCGCGATATCTTTGAGTTCAGACAGTTCTTTCGCGTTAAGTTGCAAAATATTAAAATTTGTCATAAAGAATAATGAATAGTATAAAACTACGGAGAGATTTTCCCTTGTTAAGGAGAATATTACTTGTTTATCTAAATTATTGAGAAAAAAGACTTCAATCGGGATGATTGGATGTGTTTTGTCCCGCAAAATTACTACTTTTTTTTATTTCACAAAAATATTGGTTAAAAAAAGACGCGAAATTTCCGAATATTTAGTCTTTGACGGTTAATTGGAGTAGGATAACGGAATTATAATTATGTACTATTGACGTTTAAAGTTTATCTCCAGTATCGTTTTCGTGTTTTTTTCGATTCTAAATCGATCATCCAACCGCAGACCAACAATCCAAACAATCTTATCGCCGGATATCAAAAGCCAAGTGTCTTCCTTCTGATTTCGATTAATTTTTTCGTCGATAAAAAAATCGCTTAGTTTTTTGGATCTTTTCATTCCAAAAGGAAAGAACGTTTCGCCCGGTTTCCATCTACGAAGCACTAATGGAAATTGTAGTTTATCGGCATCGACTTGGATAAGATTTGAGTCGTTGATTAATCGAAAAGTAGCATCATTGCGTTTCGTTTCGAAAGTCAGGCGAATGGGGAAAGTAATTTCAGATTGCAGTGATTCAATCTGATACACTCTATTTCCACGGGGTTTAATCGCATCAACAATTAAAAAATCCCTGTCTTTCAAGAGTCGATGCGTTTCAGAATAGTATCTTTTTCCGGGTTCGCTATCCAGATTTTCTTGAATATCGTTAACAACATCCGGATTGAAATGGAAAGGATGCAACAACTCATACAGAATAGTTGCTGGATTAAGTTGTTTTTTAAGCTTCTGTATCCGGATAAAATACTGACCTTCTTCTTGATTGGCGATTTTTTTCTCGACATCACGTATGCTGTCCGAGTAAATCTCCCAGGTTCCTTTAAGACGATCGGCAGTTTCGATTAACGTTTGACGGATTGACGGATTGATTTCTGCCATCAGGGGTAAAATCCGGTTTCTTATTTTATTCCGACTGAAATCATTCAGGTTATTGGTCGAGTCGATCACAAATTTCAATTCGTTGGTTTCCGCGTAGGCTTCAATCTCGTTACGATTACAACTCAACAATGGACGAATGACTTTATCGTTTACGGCATCAATACCTTTCAAACCTTTCAAACCGGTACCCCGAATGAGATTGAACAAGATCGTTTCAACCGAATCATCCGCGTGGTGTGCGACCGCGATTGAACTACAATTTTGCTCCGACGCTAATTGATAAAACCAACGGTAACGAAGTTCGCGCGCAGCCATCTCGATGGAAATTTTATTGGATTTAGCATAAGTGGTTGTATCAAAGTCTATTTTCTTAAAAAGAAGTTTACGACTTAACGCAAATTCTTCTACAAATTTTTCGTCACGATCAGATTCTTTTTCGCGCAAATGGAAATTACAGTGAGCAACAACACATTCGTATCCGGCTTTGGACAACATATCCAGCAATACAACGGAATCCACACCTCCACTTACGCCGACGAGTACCCTCTCACCGGGCAGGAGCAGTTGGTTGGAATCTATAAACTGCATCACTTTTTTTAATGTTTCCATCTTTTGTTCTATTTTTGCATCAGTCTTTACAAAGATACGGAATTGTTTCGAGATTGATTCTTGATGTACAAATTCCGTTGGTGTGAAGTTAAAATCTTCTGAGAGATAACATTTGAAAAATGACATACGAAGAAACATTACAATATCTATATGACCGACTACCGGTTTTTCATCACATCGGCGCGTCCGCTTACAAGCCGGGGTTGGAAAAATCGTTTCAGATAATGGAAAAGTTAGGCAATCCGCATGAGAAATATAAAACCATTCACGTTGCGGGTACCAATGGAAAGGGTTCGGTTTCTCATCTTTTGTCAGCGGTATTGCAATCGGCAGGCTATAAAACCGGACTTTACACATCGCCACACCTCACAGATTTTGGAGAGCGGATACGCGTGGATGGAAAGAAAATTAATCATCGCTTTGTGATTGATTTTGTCGATAAAAATAAACATTGTTTTGAAACAATACAACCTTCTTTTTTTGAAGCTACTATGGCGATGGCTTTTGATTATTTTGCTTCCGAAATGGTAGATATTGCAATCATCGAAGTAGGATTAGGCGGCAGATTGGACAGTACGAACATCATTCAGCCTGTTCTTTCCGTAATCACGAATATTGGGTTCGATCACACTGATTTTTTGGGCGATGAGCTGACAAAGATTGCTTCCGAAAAAGCAGGAATAATTAAGCAAAATACCCCCGTAATTGTAAGCGAAACGCACTCCGAGACGCAAACGGTATTTATTGAAAAAGCAAAATCGACGAATGCGAAAATACGATTCGCCGATCAAATCCATCGAGCTACTTTGGTCAGTCGTGAAAACGATGTAATGCATATCATTGTTGATAAAGAACGTAGCTTTCAAATTGGATTATTGGGAGATTATCAACTGAAAAACGTGGTCGCTGTCTTGACAAGTATTGACGAACTAAGGATGCTTGATTTTCTGATTACCGAAAATGACATAAAAACCGGATTCAAGGATGTTATACATTTAACGGGGTTTCAAGGAAGGTGGCAGATTATCCGAAAAAATCCTACCGTTATTTTAGACACGGGACACAACAAGGAAGGCATTCAATATGTAGCCGAACAACTCGTAGCTCAAGGAGATACAAATTTACACATTGTATTTGGAATGGCAGACGACAAGGATATTTCGGGCGTACTCGGGTTACTGCCAACTTACGCCACGTATTACTTTACAGAAGCTCAAAACAAGCGTGCGCTTTCTTCCGCGAAGATTCAAAGCATTGCTGAAAAATTTAATCTCTCAGGCGATTATTTTCCGAAAGTAAAAGATGCTGTGCAAACGGCACTAAATAATGCCGGTAAAAAAGATTTGATTTTTATAGGAGGGAGCAATTTCGTCGTGGGCGAATCGCTTCAGTTTTTCACGGAGTAGGGTTATTCAAGCGAAAAGAGAACAGCCATCTACGCTAACTTTAACACACAAGTTGATCGATCGAGTAAATACTCATCACTCGCCATGAGCTACATTTGGCGAATAAACAAAAAAACAATTAAACCATAAAAGAATTATTGTATCTTTGTATTTGATGACATTTTATACCACGTAGATTGAATTTCATCACAAAAAGATTTTTTCGTAGTGTCTGTTCAAAAAAGAGTATATTGACAGACAAGAATTAAAGCATTACTGTCAATCGAGAAACTGCCATTAATAATCATTCCCAAACGCAGATGGATGATTAGTAGCGTGGTACTCGTCTGCCTACAGACAGGGTTCTAACCTTTGTGTAAAAAATAAATTTTAACAGATGAAGTTTTAAACAGATGAAAAAGATAATCTTTATACTATCTATCTTAGCATTCTTTAGTTGCAAGAATCAGGATGAAAACCTACCCACGAGTAGTTTACGCGCGCCTGCATATCCAATCATAAATATAGATACCTATACCAACGCCTGGCTCTTTGGAGATACATTATATAATATGCAGCTCTCGCACTGGACCGGTAAAGCGTTTCCATTGTTAGGCGCAATAAGGGTTGACGGCGAATCGTACCGATTTATGGGTGTTGAAAAAAATCAGTTGATTCCATTGGTAGTTACAAGTGATGTTGATGGATGGGACGCAAAATATTTGAACGAAAATCCGTCAGGAAATTGGATGTTTAAGGACTATGATGACAGCTCATGGAAGAATGGGAAAGGCGCATTTGGTGTTCGCAAAAATGGTCAAAAGATTAACACCAATTGGACAAGTGAACATATCTGGGTTAGAAGAGAGTTCTTGCTACAAGAAGACATAGAAGAAAATGCAAAGGTATTTTTAGAGTATTCCCACGACGATAACGTGGTTATTTACATCAATGGGATTCCGGTAATTGACAGTAAAGATAATTGTTGCCATGACAATGTGAAAGTGGAGTTGAGTAAAGCACTCTCTTCTTCATTATTGAAGGGCAAGAATATTATCGCCGCTTATTGTCAGAATACAGGCGGGGATGGTTTTCTTGATTTTGGATTAAGTATTGAACTTCAACAAGAACAAAAATTTAAGCGAACCGCTTTACAACGATCCGTCGAAGTATTGCCAACTCAAACTATTTATAACTTTGAGTGTGGTCCTATAATCTTGGAATTAACTTTTACGGCTCCGCTGTTATTGGACAATCTGGAATTATTATCTCGTCCGGTTAACTACATTAGCTACAAAGTATTTTCGAATGATTCAAAATCACACAATGTTAGTATCTATTTAGAAGGAGAAACGTCTTGGGCTCTGAATGTTCCCAACCAACCCAGCATTACCGAAAAGATAGAAAAAGACAATTTATTATTTTTGAAAACAGGAAGTCAATCTCAACATATTTTAGGTAAAAAAGGTGATGACGTGCGCATTGATTGGGGATATTTTCATCTGTGTGCCGAAAGAAAAAATACTCAGTCTGCAATAGGCGATGGATATTCGATGAGAAAAGATTTTGATACTAGTGGGACTTTGACCGAGAATGTGCCACTTTCTCCTGATAAGCAAGATAAATTTGCATTTTCCAGAGAGCTGGGAAGTGTGAGAAAACAGGTAAATGGATTTTTCATGCTGGGCTATGATGATTTGTATTCCATTCAATATTTCGGTCAAAGTTTACGTCCGTACTGGAATAGAACCGGAGATAAAGATATTTTTTCCATATTTTCTTCCGCGGCAAAAGAATATAAGCCGTTAAAAGAAACTTGCAATAATTTTGACTATTCGCTCATGTCAGCCGCAATCGAAAGCGGTGGTCAAGAATATGCGGAACTATGTGCATTAGCCTACCGTCAAACTGTTTCGGCTCACAAACTTGTTCAATCTCCAAATGGCGAGTTATTATTCTTATCGAAAGAAAATTACAGCAGTGGTTCCATAGCCACCGTTGATGTTGCTTATCCTTCTTCGCCTCTGTTTCTTTTGTATAATGTAGATTTGGTAAAAGGGATGCTTAATCCGATTTTCTATTACGTAGAAAGTGGAAGATGGGACAAAAAATTTGCTCCACATGATGTCGGTCTTTATCCGATTGCCGGCGGTCAAATATCTGAAATAGCGATGCCGGTTGAAGAATCCGGAAATATGCTTATTCTTACAGCCGCGATAGCAACCATGGAAGGTAATGCAGGTTATGCACAGAAACATTGGACTACACTTTCACAATGGGCAGATTTTCTCGTAGAGAAAGGATTCGATCCTGATTATCAGGAAAATACCGATATATTTACCGGACATTCTGCTCACAATGCTAATTTATCTATTAAAGGCATATTGGGTATTGCTTCCTATGGGAGATTGGCAGATATGCTCGGATACAATGATAAAGCGAGAAAATATGCTTCATTAGCTCGCACGTTGGCGTTGCAGTGGGTCAAAGAGACTGATGATGGGGATCACTACCGATTTGCGTTTGACCAACCGGATACATGGAGCCAAAAATACAATTTAGTGTGGGATAAAATATTAAAGATCAACGTATTTCCACATGAAGTTATCGAAAAAGAAATTGCGTTTTATCTTACCAAACAAAACAAATACGGGTTGCCGTTGGATAGTAAGCACTTGTACACGAAGGCAGACTGGATAGTTTGGTCTGCAACGTTGGCTCGAAGTACTTCAGACTTCCAACTACTCATTAGTCCACTTTACAAATTTGTAAATGAAACAACGGATAGAATACCCATGTCTGACTGGTATTGGACAGATAAGCCTCAACACGTAGCTTTCAGAGCAAGATCTGTTACCGGAGGATTCTATATAAAAATGATGGAAGATAAAGTTATTTCTCAACGAAATCAATGAATCTTAAACGATTAAATATTTTTATAATTTGTACAATTTCTTCATTGTACGTCTTGTGCGCGGAATCTGTTGGCGGACTACTCTTTACGTCCAGCACCGAAAAAGTGGACAAGCGGACCTCTATGCAAATTTTCAATGACAAATTATTGAAAGTTGACGATTCGTTTAGTATTAGCTTCGATTTATCCATTTGGAACTCAGAGCAATTTGGGCACATATTCCGAGTAATAAATCAACAAAAAAAAGAAGTGGAATTTGTTTTCGTAAATTTTTATGGAAGCGAAAATATGTATCTTGATTTTCACAGTCCCATTACCCATAAATCTGTACAGATTCCTATAACCAAAGCCGCGATTGACAAAAAAGAACTACTGCATTTCGTTTTTCGGTTTAACCTGAAACGAGATGAAGTAACCATAAGACTAAAAGACTCTACCTATACATGCTCGCCCGTCGGACTGAAGAATCCATCTCTGCTTCACTTTGCTTTCGGACTTTACGGACTTAACTTAGATGTTCCTCAAATGCTGATCAGAAACCTTCACATCGAAGCGTCGCCTAAAAAGACCTATAGCTTTCCTCTAAAAGAAGCATCCGGCGAATTTGCGTACGAAGAATCAGGAAAACTAAAAGCTGTTGTAAAAAATCCCGGTTGGATAGTGAACAAGCATTTCTATTGGGAGCAGAAACTAAACGCGAATATAGCCGACAGAGCATACGTCGCTTACGAAGAAGAAGCTAATCGAATATTGATTACCAATGGAAATTCGATAATAAGTTATTATCCGAGAAATAATTATACTAAAAGAAACAAGATTCTTAATCCACCGAAAGGTTTCATGGTAAATGACGTAATTTACGACCGGAAGCACAGCCAATATTTACTTCTTTGCTACGATTCATTAGCGACCTATGACGAAAGAAAAGTTATTTCCGATGACCTGTCAATTAATTTCCTAAATCCCGGCAACAGTAAAAACTTAATTCATCACAATAGTTTCATTTCTTCGTCAGACATTTTGTACCAAGTTGGCGGATATGAAAACCACATCTATTCGGACAAAATATACTATTTAAATACCGAGCATTTTAAGTGGGATACCATTGATTTTAAAGGAAACGCCATCACTCCCCGATTCTATTCGGCATTAGGCGATGGTGCTAATTCCGACGAAGTACTCCTATTTGGAGGATTCGGAAATGAATCAGGAAAACAAGAACACGGAGGACATAACCTTTATGATTTATATACAATAGACCTAAAAAATCGGGAAATAACCAAGTTGTGGGAACTGAATCAGATTCAAAAAAACGAATTCATCCCTGGAAATAACATCATCTTAAACAAAGAAGGTACACATTTTTATGCCTTTTGTTACGCGCATCACGTAGCAAAAACCACCGGTTTTTTGTACCGATTTAACCTAAAAAATGGACGTTATGAAATAGTCAGCGATTCAATTAAGATTAATTCTGAAGATATGAACACGACCATCAATCTTTTCTTTAATAAAGAACTAAACGAGTATTATGTCGTTACTAATGAATTTTCAGAAAACAATTCCAATATCCGTGTTTACTCCTTATACTCGCCTCCGATCCTTAAGGCAGAATTAGAGAATCTTGTCCCCGCAAGATTAATCCGAAATTTGCTCCCGGCATTATTCGCCTTGGCTTTATTGCTCGTATTATTTTTTATTTTACGAGTTATTCGAAAAAAAGGATATCGAAAGAATGTACCGGATAGCGAAAAACTAAATCTGTCAACAACAAGCCACGATATCTTTCAAATAAAAAAATCCGCCATCTATATATTCGGAAGTTTTACCGCGTTTGATAAAAAAGGCGTGGACATCAGCTATCGATTTAGCAATAAATTAAAAATTCTTTTTGCCATAATTCTTCTGAACACCAATGAAGACGGTACCGGGATTTCGACCGAAAAGTTAACGTCAAGTCTTTGGCCCGAAAAAGAAACAAATGACGCGAAAAATATCCGTGGTGTTACCGTCAACCGACTAAGAAATATACTTATTGATATTGAAGGCATCAACTTAGTCCATCAAAATTCACAGTGGTACTTTACTTTTAACGACGACTTTTATTGTGATTTTGCCGAATACAGTTCTTTGATGAATCAAATTAATGATTTACAACAAGATGATTTTTCCAAATTAATAGATCGAATTCTGGAGATGATAAGCAAAGGCTCTTTACTATATAATATTCAAGACGATATCGTAAATGATGTCAAAGCTGTTGAAGAAGAAAAAATTGAACTTCTCCTCAGAAAATACGTATTGAGTCTGTTCGACAATAAAGAGTATAGAAAGATCATTCAGATTGCCCCTTCATACTTTGCCGTAGAACCGATAAATAATGAGATTTTTGAAATCTGCATAAAATCCTACAACAAGCTCGGGAAAAAAGATGATGCCGAGAAATTTAAGAAAAACTATAAGAAGATCTACAAATTGATGACCGGATACGAACCTTAGAAAGGTGGAACAAAAATTCGAAAAATTATCCAAATTACTATTTTATTTTAAATGTAACCCATTTTGTAACCCGATAATTAATCGTTGGGAAACTAAATTTACTCAAAATTAATTTTTATAATTTTGTTAACTTTAGAAAATGGGAAAGCTCTTTCACAAAAATTCGATTTTAGTAGTTCTACTGCTCATCAACATTTTTATTTCAACTTCTCAAAACAGCGTAAATAGTGATATTTACAAGTCTCCAATCAAGATCGCGTTACGCGCTCCGGCAGTCCCCATAATCCTTTCAGACCCTTATCTCTCCATCTGGTCTCCATACAACACCCTTCAGGAAGGAAATACGCAACATTGGACAGGCGAAGAACATCCCATTATCGGTGCACTACGGGTAGATGGTCAAGTGTACCGATTTATGGGAAAAGACACTCCACTTCTCACGTCAATCATCCCGACAGAACAAAACAAATACTGTACCTCAAAATACACATTTGATCAGCCCGGCAATAAGTGGACAGCTATAGGTTTTGACGACTCAAGCTGGAAAACGGGAGAAGCTGCTTTCGGTACAAGTGATATGCCGCGTGTACATACGCGTTGGAATTCAAAAGACATATGGGTACGTCGCGCGTTTGAGCTGAAAGATGATTTTAGCAAAGATGACATTATTCTTCAATACTCGCATGACGATGTCTTCGAAATCTTTCTCAATGGCGAAAAACTGGTACAAACAGATTACTCATGGAAGAACGATGTACAATTAGTCTTAAGCAACGCACAGAAGAAAAAGTTAAAAAAGGGGCAAAACGTTATAGCCGCGCATTGCCACAATACAACCGGTGGTGCGTATGTCGATTTCCATCTTTTCAAAAAAGAACATCGTAAGGGCTTTGATATCGTCGCAAAACAACTTTCTGTCGATGTACTTCCAACTCAAACGTATTACACATTCGCATGTGGTACGGTAGAGTTAGATTTGATTTTTACTGCGCCATTCATTCCTACCGAGTTAGACCTCATTTCTACACCTATTAATTACATTTCATACAGAGTTCGTTCTACTGACAACAAATCGCACGATGTACAATTATATATAGAAACAACCCCCCAAATCGCGGTCAACGACGTAACCCAGCGCGTTACAACTGAAATTCTGGAGAAAGATGGCTTGACCTATCTCAAAACAGGTACCGTCAATCAACCCATTCTTAAAAGACCCGGCGATGGAGTACGAATAGATTGGGGATACGCTTATTTAACATCGGGCAAGGGTATCACTAAAGATTTCAATATCGGCAATTACTACGATATGAAAGAAAATTTCATATCTAACGGGAAATTATTATCCGAAAAACCAAAAGAAAAAAACATTTCCGACATGACATCATCCATGCCGGTACTCGCCTACGCCGACAACATGGGTACGGTTTCAAAAGAAGGAAAATCAGGTTACCTGTTGCTTGGATACGACGATATCTACTCCATTGAATATTTTTACAAACAACGGATGGCGTACTGGAAACACAACGGAAAAGTCGATATCTTTCAAGCATTCGAAAGAGCCATCAAGGAATATACTCCGACAATGAAGAAAAGTCGTGAGTTTGATGTCAATTTGATGACCGATGCCCGTAAAGCGGGTGGAGACGAATACGCCGAACTCTGTGCCTTAGCGTACCGACATTCTATTGCCGCTCATAAGCTACTCGAAGATGAAGATGGCAATATACTTTTCCTTTCAAAAGAAAACAACAGCAACGGCTGCATCAATACGGTCGATCTAACCTATCCTTCAGCCCCATTATACCTCCTGTACAATACCGAGCTTCTAAAAGGGATGATGACCGGAATACTGCATTACAGTGAAAGTGGCAGATGGAATAAACCCTATGCCGCACACGATATTGGCACGTATCCGGTGGCAAACGGTCAGGTTTACGGAGAAGATATGCCGGTGGAAGAAAGTGGCAATATGCTGATTCTCGCGGCAGCTATCAGCATAATAGATGGGAATGCGGATTATGCCCTTAAACATTGGGAAACGTTTACCACTTGGGCAGACTATCTGGTGGACAAAGGAATGGATCCTGAAAATCAACTTTGTACAGACGATTTTGCCGGACATTTGGCACACAACGCCAATCTTTCGGTAAAAGCGATCATGGGCATTGCCGGATACAGCTACATAGCCAAGATTGCGGGTAAAAATGATATTGCCGAAAAATACATTAAACAAGCCAAATTCATGGCAGACACATGGAAACTCATGGCTAAAGACGGCAATCATTATAAGTTGGCATTCGACAAGAGTAGCACGTGGAGTCAAAAGTACAATATGGTCTGGGACAAACTTTTCAATCTCAACATATTTGACCCTGAAATAATGAAAACAGAGATCCCGTTTTATTTAAATAAACAGAATAAATACGGGTTACCGCTTGATTCCAGAAAAGACTACACAAAATCCGACTGGATCATGTGGACAGCCTGTATGGCTCCGGATGATGCTACCTTCAAAGAGTTAGTGGCGCCAATATATCGCTATGCTAACGAAACAACTTCACGCGTACCCTTAAGCGACTGGCACGAAACAAAGACAGGACAAATGGTAGGATTCAAAGCACGCTCTGTAATTGGAGCATACTATATGAAAATGCTGTTTGACAAAGTAAAATCCGAACAAATAACGCTAAAATAAGTACCATAATCCTTTAATCATTATCAAAAAAATGAAAAATCATGTACGACAAAAAAAAATGAACCGATATCGGTATTTTATACCGGTATTGATTGGCGCATTTGTTTTTGTGATTGGTTGTAAGAATTCCGAAGACGGGGTAGTCAAAACGCCTCACGACCCCAACAAACCAATAACAATTACATCCTTTACGCCTGACAGTGGACGTGTAGCGACTCAAATGCTAATCTATGGAGAAAACTTTGGGTCTGACGTTAGTAAAATCAACGTATTCATAAAAGAAAAAAAGGCGGCAGTAATTGGTGTAGATAACTTGGGAACCATTATTTATTGTATAGTTCCATCGCTAAAAGGCTCCGAAATTGTTGAAGGTGGCGATGTAGATTCTGGTCAGGTAAAAGTTGTTATCGGCGATCAAGAAACGACTTCTCAGCAAGAGTTGCGTTACACGTATTCCCAGAATGTTTCTACTTTTCTCGGATTTACCGATCAAGATGGAAATACGGCTATCGTTGACGGAGATTTTGAGAAAGCGCAATTCCAGACACCGTTTTGGCTGGCTTTTGACAAAGAAACAACGCCGGGAACTCCGAGAAATTTTTACCTGATTGAAGAAAATAACGGCTTGCGCTTCATCAACATGAAAGAAAGAAAGGTCGAAACCGTATTTCGAACCGGAAATGGCGTAGGACGTCCCCGTACCATATCGTTTACCCACGACTTTGACACCATGATTGTCGCCAACGACGCAGGTAACTGGACAGATATCGGAACTATTATGCTTGTACGAGACCCGCTTACCGGAAGATTTTCCAACTCATGGAAAACCGTGATGAACCATAAGCAATGTAATGGCGGCGCGGTGCATCCGATTACCGGCGAATACTGGTTTAACAGTTATGAGAAATCACAAGTTTATAAAGTTAAAAATCGCCAAAGCATTCCTTGGCAATACGGTAACGCGACGTGTACCAACACAAACGGTTCTGAAGGACTGTGTTACTTTTTCTTAGTACAAGACAACAGCTGGGAATTCAACATACAGATTGCACCCAGTGGGAGCTTTGCTTACATCGTCAGCAAAAACAAACATTACATTGCCAGAATGGAATTTAATTTTGCCACCGGAAATTTTGAAAAACCTCAACCGTATGTGGGACAAATAAATCGAACCGGATTCTTAGACGGAGTAGGATTGAATACCTTATTTCACGAACCACAGCAAGGAGCTTTCGATCAGGAAGATAACTTTTACGTATGTGACGGAGAGAATCACTGTATCCGAAAAATTACACCTACCGGACAAGTTTCTACATTTGCCGGACGATCGAAAAATGCAGGGTATTCTGATGGAGCGCCACGAGACGCGCAGTTCGACAACCCATTTGGAATCATTTATGACGATATTAACCAAACCTTCTACGTAGCTGACCGAGACAACCGACGTATTAGAACCATAACTGTAGAATAAAAAGTACAATCATGAGACATATTCTAATTTCGATAATAAGCATATTACTGTTTCTGATCAGCGGCGTACAAAACGTGCAATCCCAATCGTCATCCGGTACGATAGAGATTACAGGAACAGTAACGGACGAAAATGGAGAGACACTAATCGGTGTATCTATTTATGTAAAAAATGAAACCGGATTAGGAACGACGACAAATGTTGACGGCGTTTATAAAATTACAGCAAAAAGAAACAGCACACTTATATTTTCGTACGTCGGATACGACAAGCAAGAAGTTGAAGTTGACGGACGAAACACGATCAATGTGCAAATGAGCAATACCGAAAGCAGCGTGCTTGATGAAGTTGTAATTACCGGTTTTGGTGCACAACGAAAAGCATCGGTATCCGGAGCTATCACGACGGTTGATGTCAAATCACTCCGAGTTCCGACATCCAATATTACAAACGCGTTAGGTGGTAACGTCGCGGGTATCATTACCATGCAGACCTCCGGAGAACCCGGTGCAAACGCGTCAGAATTCTGGATTCGCGGTATTTCCACTTTTGGAGCGGGTGCTTCCGCCTTGGTGTTGGTAGATGGATATGAAAGACCGTTTAACGAAATTAATATCGAAGATATCGAATCATTTTCGGTATTAAAAGATGCTTCGGCTACTGCTATCTACGGTTCACGTGGCGCTAACGGGGTACTACTGATTACAACCAAAAAAGGAGAAGCCGGAAAAATCAAGATTTCGGGAAAAGCAGAATATGGTTATAATACCCGAACCCGGACTCCATCATTTGTTGACGGCGAAACGTATGCCGGTCTTTTGAATGAAGCTTTGCGTACACGCAACTTAGAACCACTTTTTAATAACAATGAATTAGAAATTATTAAGCATAATCTGGATCCGGATCTTTATCCGAATATCGATTGGGAAAATGTACTCCTTAAAAACGGAGCCAACAGCCTCAGAGCATCCGTTAATTTAAACGGTGGTGGATCTACCGCAAGATATTTTATATCAGGAAGCTACGTATCCGAAGAGGGGATGTATAAGACAGACGACGCGCTAAACAACTACAATACAAATAGTAATTTGGAGCGTTACAACTACCGCATGAATGTGGATATAGACATCACAAAAACAACAGTACTTCACACAGGCGTTTCCGGTTTTCTCGAAAAACAAAACCGCTCCGGTTTGGACATGAATATTTGGGAATCCATTGTTGGCTATTCGCCTCTCGCGACTCCAATCATGTATTCCAACGGTTTAGTTCCCACCTATGGTACCGGCAACTTAACCAATCCGTGGGTTATGGCAACTCAGACCGGTTATCGGGAATTTTGGCGCAGCAAAGCGGAAACCAACCTCTCGTTGGACCAGAACTTTGATTTCATTCTCAAAGGACTCCGATTTACCGGTCGTTTCGCATTCGACTCAGATAGTAGGAACAATATTCGCCATATCAAATGGCCCGAACAATACAATACACAACGTCGCAGGGACAGTAACGGAAACATCGTTTTCAGACGCGTATCAACGGAAAGATTGATGTCGCAAGAAGCTGACTCATGGGGAGAAAGGGTATATGTACTTGAAGGTGAACTGGCGTATAATACCCGGATTAAGGAGTCGCACAACATTGGAGCCTTTATTAAATATTCACAACGGGAACAAGCCGAAACATCCAATGTAGGCACAGACATCCAACGCGGTATTCCTCGTCGGGACCAATCTCTTGCCGGAAGATTTACCTATGACTTCCAAAATCGGTACTTTGTGGAGTTCAACGGAGGTTATACCGGTTCCGAGGTTTTCAAATTTGGACATCAGTTTGGATTTTTCCCGGCAGTTTCAGTGGCATGGAATATCTCCGAAGAACCATTTGTTAAGAACATTACCAGAATTTTCGATTTATTCAAGGTGCGTTATTCCTACGGAAAAGTCGGTAATAATAAAATCTACAGAGGCAGTGATGAAGTTCGCTTCCCTTACCTGGGTTCAATCGGTTCGATGACCGGATACAACTACGGTGAATACAACAGTCCTTGGGAGTTTACCGGATTACATATTACCGAATTAGCTGCAGATTATCTAAGCTGGGAGGTAGCCACCAAGCATAACTTAGGATTGGATTTTAATCTGTTAAAAAATAAATTTTCAGGACATTTTGATGTTTTCAAAGATACACGAAGTGATATTTATATGCAACGCGCTCACCTTCCGCAAATTACCGGAATCACTTCCCAACCGTGGGCTAACGTGGGAAAAATGGAGAACAAAGGTTTTGACGGACAATTCAATTTCAACCAAAAAATTGGAGAATTTGATATGACGATACGTAGCAATATTACGTACAATAAGAATAAAGTACTCGAGTATGATGAAGAAGCTGACGCGCTACCCTACAAAATGACACAGGGTTATCGTTGGCAACAGGCGAAAGGACTCATCGCCATGGGATTGTTTAGCGATTATGACGATATCAGGAATAGCCCCAAACAAGAATTTGGCACTTACATGCCGGGCGACATCAAATACAAGGATGTGAACGGAGATGGTGTAATTAATGACAACGATGTTGTTGCCATTGGGGCTACTCGCGTACCCAGCCTTGTTTATGGAGTCGGACTTTCTTCTACCTGGAAAGGATTTGATTTCAATATTCACTTCCAAGGCTCCGGGAAATCGTCCTACTTTATTAATGGACCGGCAGTATATCCTTTCTCTCAAGTTCTACAAGGGAATACGCTCCCTTGGGGAAATATCCTGAGCGATTTAGCCGTACCCGGTAACCGTTGGATTTCACGCGAAATATCCGGAGACCCTTCTACCGAAAATGTGAACGCGAAATATCCGAGATTGAGTTTTGGAGGAAACGCCAACAATTATCGCTCTTCCACCTATTGGTTGCGAAATGGTGCTTATCTCAGACTTAAAACACTCGAAATTGGTTACACGCTACCTAAACAAATCACATCCAAAGCAAAGATGGAACGAGTACGGTTCCACTTCATCGCAACAAATCCGTTTTTATGGGACTATCTGAAACTTTGGGATCCTGAATTGGGAAGCGGTAGCGGTATGAGTTATCCAATTTCTAAAAATTTCACAGGAGGTGTAACAATTAGTATGTAACAAAAACGTAAATCAAATAGTAAAACATGAAAAATAAGATAAAAATATTCGCGGTCTCGGTTTTAGCCTTATTAGGCTCCTGTACCGATTACTTAAATGTCGAGCATTTACTTGAAGACAGAATGGACCTGCAAGATGTATTTGAAAGCGTCGATTACTCCAGGCAATGGCTCGCCGGCGTTTATTCCCATCTAAGAAACGATAATTTCGATGTTACGATCAAGGAACAAAACACAAATCAGTTCAATTTCATTTCGGATGACATGTTTTATACCGATCGTGCCAAAGTAGAAGACATGGTTTTTGGTCAGTTAGCTAATTATCCGGTATTTAGAGGCGGACAATACGATGAGCGATTTCTACAAAACTCTTGGAGAGAATGTTATGTTGGAATAAGAGATGCTTCCATTTATATTAAAAACATTGACATCAACAAAGAGATGGATCCGCAGGAAGTTATTACCACACGTGCCGAAGCTCGTTTTTTACGAGCCTATTACTACTGGCAGCTACTTCGAAAATACGGGCCCATTCCAATTATGCCGGAAGAAGGAATTGACTTCAACCACAGTTATGAAGAATTGGCAACACCACGTAGCACGTATGAAGAATGTGTTGACTATATTACATCCGAATTGGCGCTTGCCGCCCAAGATTTACCGGGAAGAGAAGGTCGTTCCAATCGGGAAATAGCCAAACCAACCAAAGGAGCCGCTTTAGCAGCGCGAGCAAAGGTTTACTTATACGGTGCCAGTCCTCAATACAACGGGAACACGAGTGCTTGGGCTAAACAGTTGGTTGACCACACCGGGAAATCGTTGCTCGCGGATAAAGACGGGAACGTGGTATATAAACCTGAACGCTGGGCAAAGGCTGCCGTAGCGGCAAAAGAAGTGATTGATCTGGGTGAATATCATTTATATACCGTGGCAAAACGCGAAGTCAGCACAGGGAACATGAAAGGCGCGCCCGGCGCGTCAGCCGGTATGACATTCGATTACTATCGTTATCCAAAAACGATTGAACCTCCGATCAGAGCAGGGTATTCCGACAAAAGTTTTCCCGATGGATGGGCGGATATAGACCCTTGTGAATCGTATCGTCAGTTGTTTGATGGTAGTTTAACCGCGTTTTCGAATCCCGAATTAATATTCACTCGCGGTTATGGCGATTTTATGAATAATCTTTCCATTCACCAAATGCCCCGCTCACAAGGTGGATGGAACTGTCATGGGTTAACTTTGAAAATGTATGACGCATACTATATGAAAGATGGTAGCGACTTTGACCGTAACGCGTCAACTTCACAAGGGTACACTGATCCGGGAAGCAGACAACCCACTTATTACTTGAATTATCCCCCGCTTCCTCCGGGCGTATCGCTTCAAAATGCCAATCGTGAACCTCGTTTTTACGCTTCAGTCGCCTACAATGGCAGTGTATGGGAAAATGAAGGCTCTGCGACTTCAAGCAACAAGCGCTATGAACAAGTCTTTTATTACCGCGATGGTTCTGACGGAAAAGACGCGTCCGGTTTCTATATCTGGACTGGAATCGGTATCCGCAAGTACTACAATCCCGAAGACTGGAGTGGAAGTCGTGTTCCGAAAGCCGAACCCGCTATCCGCTACGCTGAAGTACTCTTAACATACGCAGAAGCATTAAATGAACTACCGGCAGGACAAAGTTTCAGTATTCCGACTTACGATGGTACCGGTACAATTAATGTAAGCCGTACTCAATCAGAAGTAAGAAAAGGACTACGCCCGGTACGCGTTCGAGGCGGATTACCTGATTTTACGGATGATTATTTCAACGATCAAGAAAAAATGCGGACACTCATCAAACGTGAATGGCAGATTGAATTTATGGGAGAAAGTCATCGTTACTACGATTTGCGTCGGTGGGCTGATGCCGCCAAAGAGGAAGCAATGCCGGTGTGGGGTTTTAACATGAATATGACCAAGGCTCAACAGAATATCTGGGATGTTCCTGTCGAGATTTCACTCGTTCCGGCTATTTTTGCGGATAAAATGTACTTGTGGCCTATCTCACACGATGAGTTGAGAAAGAACCGCAAATTGACGCAAAATCCGGGTTGGACAACATTTGAAGAATAAACTTTATCTTAAAAATTAAAGACATGAAACAGCCATGTAAAAATAACTTTGACACACAAGGGAATGATTAATGGCATGTTCCATGTGTCCTTAATGTAAAAAATAAAAAATAAACACATGAAAAGAATCGTTTTTTATAGCATTTTATCGTTCATCGGATTCCTATTTTTCGGGTGTAACGATGAATGGAAGGAAGAACAATACGAGAAATACATTTCGTTTACCCGATCGGGTTATGTCAATACCTATCTTAACTATAATTCGGAAGGTGGGGTTGTTCGTTACAGGATTCCGGTAGAAGTTAGTGGTACGACGATGAATGATCGAACCATAGAAGTTTCAATCGCTTTGGACCCGGACACGCTCGACGCGATGAATCAATCTCGTTATTTTACGCGCGAAGATTTATTCTTTCGACTTCTTGAACCGCAGAATTACAGTTTTCAGACCATGAAGACGACAATTCCAGCCGGAGAAGAAATCGGATACATTGACATTGATTTTAAAATTGATAATTTGGATCTGGTTGAAAAATATATCTTGCCGCTCAAGATTGTAGAAACATCTGAATTCATTCCATCTCCAAAAAAATGGTACAACCGTTCATTAATGCGCATCATTCCTTTTAATGATTATTCCGGAACATACTCCGCAACAGGTGGTAGCATCACTGAATCAGGCAGTACAACTCCAACTTCCGTCGAGACAAGGGAAATGCGTGTTGTTGATCAAAATACAGTATTTTTCTACGCGGGACTCACCGAAGAAGATGCTCGAAACAGAGCGTTGTATAAAGTTCGAGCGAGTTTCCATGCCTTAGACGAAGCCTTAGGAAAAGGAGCGATTACACTATCGGCAGACAGTACAGCTATCGGATTTACCTATGAGCCGGAGAATTGTTATTATACGGTAGATACGAGAATGGACGATTTACAGCCCTATCTTCAGATCAAGACAACGACCATGTACCTGAAATATACCTACAACGATGTAACAAACCCTTTATACTCCGTAACCTACAAATTTAATGGGACTTATGTAATGGAACGAAGACGTAACACGCAAATTCCGGAACAAGATCAGCAAGAAATATTCGAATAACCAACTCTTACCCTCGTCTTTCGCGAAAGGCGGGGTATTTTCAATCTCAAATAATAAACTCCAATGTTTAATTTAAACTAATTTACAATGAAAAGCAAAAAAACAATTTTTCTGGCTTGCAGCCTTTTCCTGATTTGCACGTTAGGATATGGTCAAGCACCTCAGAATGTGTTTTCCGGCACTTCAATGCCCGACACGCAAGGATGGCGTCAAATGAGATTTGATTCCAGCATGTCTTGGGAACAAGCGGCAAAAGACTTGTTGGTAGCACCTTCTGAGATTTCCGCGGTAGCAGGTACCGCGCTGAAACTGAAAGTGAACGAAGTCTCCGGACTTTTTTCTCAGTACGGATGGTTCAAACCAAATGTAGGATTTTCGCCAGCGACCGGTTTTACGGTCATTTTTAAGGCGAAAGTAATCAATGCCACTCCCGGTTCTTTCAATGTATCCGGAATCGGAGGTGGGAAAGGTTTCCGACTGGAACTCTCAAACTCGCTACTGACAGAACACGCGAATCCACTTGACACTACCCGTGTTTTGAGTAACGCCGACGCGACAGATGGATTTCACACCTATCGTGTAGTAGTAGCTCCCGATGAAAAAGTACGAGTTTGGCGAGACGACGTTTTACTCGGATCTGTTCCACTGCAATCATTCAAAACGGACAACATCTTGAACGATGGCGGTTTTGAGAAAGGGACATTGACTACCGAACACGGATGGAATACCACGGTAGAAGACAGACCGGGTACACTTACCATTTCGAACGATCCTGCTCATGTTCAAACAGGTAAATACGGTTTATTTGTGGACAAAGGTACATTCAAAAATGAATTTATACCTGTCAAATCCGAAGCCGCTTACGATGTCAGTTTCTGGGCTAAAAATATTTTTTACGGAGACGAAGATGGTAGTTGGCGTGATATTAATGGTTGGTTCGATCCGGCCGGAAGTCGCGTTATGTACGGAGTCGTTGACAAAGCCAATAAAAACTGGAAATATTATGAAACTCAAAACATGCCGGGAGGCGGCGGATACGAACGATTCATTCTGGAAACTCCAACCGGTGCCGCCAATACAAACCGGCTGGCACTTGACAACGTGTATTTCAGCGAAAAAATCATGCCTTCCAGAATACCTATCGGGGCTGTTAATTTGTTCCCAAATGGCGATTTTGAAGATCCCGATTTTGACTATTTTCCGGCAGGAGACGCACGGAACGATACTTCGATTGTAAATCCGGATAACTACAGGCAATTCTTGGTATATTATCCCGGCTGGGATGAAACTACGCAGGCAAACGCGCAATACGATTGGGACGAAACACCATTTTGGCATCCTTTCTGGGGAGCGCGAGTTCGCGTTCAGTTTAAAAGGCAAGGAAATGGAGAATCTGGAAATCACTGGGCACGTAGTGGAAGATATTCGCTTCGCTATTTCAATTGCTTCAGCAATACAGTGCCTTACGCTACTGATTTTAGTGCTGCCCGTTCCCAAGGAAGAAACTCCATTCTCAATGCTCAAGTCGAACTGGAAGTTGGAAAGACCTATACATTCAGTTTCTGGTATCACTTCGCACAATGGGGAGGAGACCACTTAAAAATGCACGTAAATAACGGAAATAACCAACTGTGGTATAAAGACGTAAACAATAGTGATTTCCCGCAATGGAAAAATATAATTGTAACCTTTACAACCGATGCAGACAATCACACGCTTCGATTCTTTACCGAAAACACGAACGAAAAATCCGGATGGGATGAATGGGGCGATCCGGGATTACTCTATTTCGATGATTTCTTCTTGTTTGAAGGACAACCGGACCCTGTTTTTGACGGATCATACGTATTTTTTGGCAAGCCGACCGGCAAAAGCGGAACAGATGTAGAAATTGAGTCCATCTCTATTGATAATACAGGAGCATACGCGCCGGATGGAACAACATATTCATCGCCCTACCAAAAGAAAACTGCCGCTTTGATGACTCCTTGGGGAGAAGAACTACAAGGGACAGACCCAATTCTGGATGAGTATCCACGTCCACAACTACAACGCGACAACTGGGTTAATCTGAATGGAATCTGGGAATTTACCCGTCAAGAATCTACCGCCAATTTCGGAACGTATAACGCATCAGAAGCCTACAGACGTCAAATTCTGGTTCCTTATCCTGTTGAATCCGCCTTGTCCGGCATTATGGATATAGACTATGACAATATGGATAAAACGTATTATTACAAACGTACCTTTGAGTTGGACCCTTCACACGCAGGAAAACAAATTATTCTGAATTTTGGTGCAGTAGATTGGGAAACGTATGTATTTGTAAACGGTACGCAGGTAGCGCATCATATCGGCGGATACGATCCATTCTCTGCTGACATTACGGCAGCCTTGAATCCGAGTGGCGCGCAAGAAATCGTCGTACAAGTCTATGACCCGACCAAAGGTGGCAATCCGAGAGGGAAACAAGACCCGATACCGGGCGGCATCTGGTACACTCCGTCCAGCGGTATTTGGCAAACGGTATGGTACGAAGCGGTTTCTCCAACCCATATCAATGATTTAACAATTACTCCTGACGTGGACAACAGCACTCTTAAAATTAAAGTGGACGCGTTGAATGCTGATGGTGCTACCGCCAAAGTAGCAATCATGGACGGCACTACCAAGGTTACCGAACAAACCGTTACAATAGGGCAGGAATCTGTAATACCTGTCAGCAACGCCAAACTCTGGTCGCCCGATTCTCCGTTCCTGTACGGATTGGAAATTACAGTTGAAAAGGCTGGTTCCGAATTGGATAAAGTAAATAGCTATTTCGGAATGCGCAAAATATCCAAAGGTATGCTTCGCGACAAACCGTATATGTTCCTGAACAATGAACCGGTGTTCCACTACGGCACACTTGATCAAGGTTTCTGGCCCGATGGTTTGCACACCCCGCCAACCTATTCGGCACTCCGTTATGATCTTGAAGTTTTGAAAGACTTAGGAATGAATATGGTACGCAAGCACATTAAGGTTGAACCTGCTCGTTGGTACTATTATTGCGACTCCATCGGTTTGATGGTTTGGCAAGACATGCCTACTCCTGCCGGACTACTTACGAGAAGAGTTGTTGGCGACGGGTCTGACGATGCCGTAAAACAAAATTTCTTACGCGAAACGGAAGCATTGGTTAAGAGCTTAAAGAATTATCCGTCTATCGTGATGTGGGTACCGTTTAACGAAGGTTGGGCGCAATTCGCGGGCAGTGATGTTCCGGCAAAAGGCGACCCGTCACACACTATCAACGGAGTTAACGCCATCAAAAATCTCGACAACACCAGACTAATAAATCCGGCATCAGGTTGGACAAGCTACGAAATTGGCGATATTCTCGACAGGCATAATTATACTGAACCGGCATTGCACACCAACAAATACAACGAACGTGTTTCTGTAACCGGCGAGACGGGCGGTTACGGTTATGTCATCGAAAATCACATTTGGAGTTCGGCAAACAACCCGTACGCGAGTGTTACTACCGCTCAAGAATTAGCCGACAAATTCAAATTATTCAATACAAAATCGTACGAGCTGACTACCGGTGGAATCGCGGGTATTGTTTACACGCAAACTTCCGATGTAGAAGAAGAAATCAACGGTCTTATCACGTACGATCGTAAGGTAAATAAACTAGCTTTGGAAGACAGCGTTGCCGGAAAAGTATTGAAAGAAGGTATTAAATGGATGAAATCCAATACACTGAATCCTATCTTGAAGACTTCTTCACAGGGTGGTGAATTATGGAAATACGTGACCGGAGATGTAACATTTGTTGACCCGGGAACAGGTTGGAATAGCAATCCCGCTTTCGATGACAGTTCTTGGAAATCAGGTATATCCGGATTTGGCGATACTGAAACGACCTATTGGCGCGATCAGAGCATCTTCCTGCGTAAGATGGTTCAATTACCGAATCTTTCAGAAGCTGAAAAAGCAAATGTAAAATACACCATCTTCTACGATGAAGATTACGAATTGTACATCAACGGAGTTTTAGCCGCTTCCGGTACCGGTTATATTACCAGCTACCAAGACATTACTATTTCTGAAGAAGCTAAGGCTGCCATAAACTGGGGAGGCGATAACTTATTCGCGATCCACGTCATTCAAACAAGCGGTGGTCAAAAAATTGATCTGGGAGTTTATTCTACCGATATTACCATGCCGCTTGACTACGAGCCAATAGTGGAACCCGTATGGATCGAAGTTGCCAACGCGGAACAATTCAAAGCGATCAAAAACAATCTTTCCGGCTTCTACAAATTGACAGCTGATATTGACATGTATTCCGAAGCCGGTTATGAACCGATTGGTAATATCAATACACCATTTAGAGGATATTTGGATGGTAACGGACACAAAATTGTCTGTCCGGAGATTTCAAGAGGTAGTGAGAATAACATCGGATTATTTGGTTATGCCGTAAGAGCGCATTTTACCGATATGAATTTAGATCAACCCTGGGTTACGGGGAATAATGACGTGGGTTCATTACTCGGTAGAGGTATCGGTGTTACCATCGAGAAAGTGGTTGTTACACAACCGGTAATTGTTGGTAGAGACCATACAGGCGGACTAATTGGCGGTACATTCCAAGGAACAGGAACTAAAATCAAGAACTGTTATGTTGTAGATGGACAAGTTACTTCGACCGAATGGCAAGCCGGAGGTTTCATTGGGGTAGCCAGTGATACGCGTATTGAAAATAGTTATTACACCGGAACCGTAAAGATCTCTCACGCCGATGCCTTAGTTGCAGACAATCGTGACGCGTCCGGTATTGCTTCCCGACTTGAAGGCGGTGTCAACAGCATGATTGGCGTGGTTTCTTTAAGTAGTGAAGTCGTTAGTGGATCCGGCAATGAATTTATCTCATATGGTTCCGACGGTACTCGTCTGAATGAATTTGTAGATTGTTTGACGAGAAATGACATGGTCTTGAATCCGTTGTTTAATCCTACGAGAAGTAATCAATTAGCGCGCGCTACAGAGACTCAAAAACGTCCGATTGCCGATTTCCAAAATCAAAGCCTGTACGAAGGATTGGGTTGGGATTTCGCGAATGTTTGGAAAATGGATCCCGCAACATCACCCTACCCTGTTTTCAGTGCAAAAGATGACACGAGTATTCCTGCCGACCGGTTGGATAAAGTTAGAAATCTGAATGTTCGTTCTTTAAACGGAGCATTGGTACTTGAAGTAAAAAATCCGACTGATGTTTGGATTTACAACCTGAACGGAACACTAATTCATCGCTTGGATGTTCAGACAGTTAAAAGCGTAAAAGTTCCCGCCGGAATTTACGTCATTAAATCTGTCTATGACAGAAATGTTGAAGCAGTAAAGGTTGTTAACCGTTAATTTTTATTTATCGGATTGCAGCATTTGTCTGCAATCCGATAATTAATTTTCATCTTCAAAAAGCATAAAAGAAACAGGTTGCAAATACAAATTATTATTATCGTATTTCTCCAACTCATCAACTCCCGACATCCTATTTCAGTCTAAATTTTCGGATGATTTGGGTATTCCCGACCGCGTTTCTTCTCTACCTGTAAGTGATTACTTAACTTATTATTTTTAATTCCGATAAAACAATCTTGATATTGATTACAACTTTACGTTATACTTCTCAAAACATAATCTTACGCGGATAAAAAAGATTTATTACCATGAAACAGCCATGTAAAAATAACTTTGACACACAAGGGAATGATTAATGGCGTGTACCATGTGTCCTTAATGAAAAAAATAAACACATGAAAATAAAAAAGTCTATTACCGGAAAAAACACACTCATACGGAAGAAACTCCTCTTTTCTGGTGGTTTGGTAAGCACATTTGCTTTAGGATTAACTGCAAATGCCGAAAATACTGAAAAACCAAATATCCTATTCATTGTAGTGGACGATATGGGATATTCTGATTTGGGATGTTATGGAGGTGAGATTAACACGCCTAATCTGAACGCGCTTGCCACTAACGGGTTACGATTTACTCAGTTTTACAACAGCGCGAGAAGTTGTCCTTCAAGAGCTTCATTACTAACGGGATTGTACGCGCAGCAAGTCGGTATTACCGCTATGGGAAGAAGTTTAACAAACAATTGCGTAACGATTCCCGAAGTGTTAAAAGAAACCGGATATAGGACAGCAATGGCCGGGAAATGGCATTTGTCTTTGACACAAGCAAGACAAAATCATGAAGAACAAATGTTGTGGCTATCCAATCAGCAACAATACGGCGAATTTGCTCCAATCAATACCTATCCTTCCAATCGTGGATTTGAAAACCACTGGGGCACCATATGGGGAGTCGGCAATTTCTTCGACCCGTTCAGTTTGGTGCATAATGAAACCCCTATTACAGACATACCGGACGATTTCTACTACACAGATTATATTACGGATAAAGCCGTAGAAAGCATAACTTCATTCTCCGAAGACAATGCTCCATTCTTTATGTATGTTGCCTATACGGCTCCACATTGGCCACTACACGCGAAACCCGAAGATATCGCGAAATACAAAGGAAAATACGATGACGGATGGGACGCGTTACGAGTAACCCGATACAACAAGATGGTGGAACTGGGACTGATAGATCCTGCCAAAACTCCTATTTCGAATAACGAATCAAATCGAAAATGGGAGAATGAGACCAACAAAAGTCTGCAGTCGTCCAATATGGAAGTACACGCGGCTATGGTTGATTGTGTAGATCAAGGAGTCGGGAAAATAATAGACAAGCTTAGAGCAACCGGACAACTTGACAATACCATCATCTTCTTCATGTCCGACAACGGAGCTTCGCCCGAAAATTACAACATCGGCGATTTTGACCGACCGGATAGGACAAGGGATGGACAAGCCCTCGTACACAACAGTCCCACACCCGGTGGAGAAAATACCTGGAATTATCTCGGTTCCGGATGGGCCGGAGCAGTCAATACACCATACCGATACTGGAAAGTAGAATCGTTTCATGGCGGTACTGCCACACCGATGATCGTTCATTGGCCCGATGGACTAAAAACAAATCCGGGAAGCATTATCTCACAACCCGGACATTTCATCGATTTAATGCCTACCTGTATTGAACTTGCAGACGCTCAATATCCTGCAACCTACAAAGGAAATACGATAACCCCTTTAGCTGCGGAAGGAAAGAGTTTAATGCCTATTTTTAATAACGAATCGAGCGATGAATCAAGAATACTGTTTTGGGAACACGAAAATGGCAAAGCAGTACGCGATGGGAATTGGAAATTGGTCGCGCTTAGAAATGCCGGATGGCAGCTGTTCAATCTGGCGGAAGATTTATCCGAGACCAATAATGTAGCTGTCGAAAATCCGGAGATAGTAAAAGACCTAAAAGCCAAATGGAACGAATGGGCAAAAAAAGTCGGACTGAACGTCCCTGTCGAAATCCCGGACACCGAGACTTCACTCGAATTTTATTATCCTTTCGATGATAATTTGAATGATATAAGCACAAATAATCGAATCTTAACACCATCTAATTCGGGATATGCTTTTACTGATGGTGTTTATGGGAAATCCTTATCGCTAAATGGCGCGTCCCAATATCTGGATTTAAATCAAAACGAAATAATACAAACATCCACTAATCAATCTACGGTTTGCATGTGGATAAATGACGAATCCGATGCAATTCCAACTTCCGGTGCTGTCGAAAACGGTAATTTTTTTCGAGATGAGATCTTATTAGCTCAAAAAGACAATAATGGTACCGGTCGGATTTATCTGTACACCCGATTAGAGACTCCACAGAGTGAAGGCAGCACATCATACTATTTCAATAACTTTTTAGGAGGCAGACAAAATCTTTCTTCTTCCGGATTGTTTGAACGAAACAAATGGATACACATTGCCGCTGTATGCGATCCGGTCAATAAGAACGTTACCTACTACGTAAATGGAATAAAAGATAAAACCATAACTTCCCTGGCATTTGAAGCATGTCAAGGCGGATTTCGTATCGGTGCCCACAAAGCGGGAAAAGACTACTGGAATGGAAAAATAGACGAATTGTATTTCTTCAAAGGATTATTATCCGCGTCGGATATCAACAAGGTAATGAATAACACCTACCTGTCATCTACAGCCTTACCATCAAATACAGGTAATAATAAAATTCAAATCTTGTATGAAGCTGAAAACAATACTTTATCGACCAAAAGTCAGGAAAAAATCAAGAATATCGCGCTTTTTTCTACTACAGGATCGAAAATAAGAGTTTCGAACAACGATAAATTGTCAACTAAAGGTATTTCTAAAGGCGTTTACATTGTAAAGGTAACCGATCTCCAAAAAAAAACTTTTTCTCAAAAAGTGCTTATTAATTAATCTTTCTTTTGTTCCGCTTGAATTTACAAATCCAATTTACAGGCTAAAGACGGCTATAATCATTACAGGGATTCAAATTCCAAAATGATTTTACACGGAAAAGCAAAACAATTTTCCTAAAAAAAGATCAAATCATGAAAAAAATAACACATCCGCTTTTTTCAATTTGTTTTATGTTCGTTGCTTTAACAGTGATGGGAGCTCCTATTGATAACAGTTCCAATGGCTTAAAAACAAATTTAAATACCTTAGATTTCGATAAAGGAACTTGGCTTGTTACCGAAGACGGATTGAATAGTAATCTTTCCGGGATGGGTGATGGTTTTGCACTATCCACATCAAAAGCCTATAATTTCGTCTATGAAGTTGACGTTACATTTAACAACCGAAACGAATCAGCCGCTTCATTGGTTCTTGGAAGCAACAACAATTTGGGTGAAAAAAACATGTACGTCGCCAACATACACGCTCACAATGGAGTTGCCCGCCTGTTTAAGTTTCAACACAATAGTCGGGGCACAGAAGCGTTTGATTTAGTCAGTCAAAAAACGATACCCCTTACCAACGACAACAAATACCACCTAAGCGTAACGGTAATTGGGAAACACATCGTTTTTTCAATCAACGGACAGCTTATAGCCAACACGGCAGACTATACCAATGGAGGGGTTTACGGACAAAACGACGCGTTTATCGATCACAATCTCGGACTGCTTTCGTGGAATGCAAACTGTGTGTATCAGAATCTGTATTTCAACGAATTAAGTGAAGTAGCCGACCCACAACTGACAAACATCGGTTTAGAAGCATTAACAGGCACAATCGAACACAACGTAGTTTTTGACCCAACACAATTTGTTTCAATTAGTCATGTCAGCAATGATGCGGAAGAGGTAAAAATCAATTTTTCAAAAAAAAGCAATACTACAATCACGACCGTAAAATTGAATGATATTACCTACTCCGACAACACTATACCCCTTCAAGTTGGAACGAACATCGCGACGATTAGTTGTGAAAACAAAAACGCCAAAGTAATTTATCGTCTAATAATCATTCGCAGAAAAAGTCCGGATTTGTATTACAACGAATTTGACCGCGGACAATACCATTTTTCGGTAAAACAGGGCTGGACAAACGACCCTAACGGGATGGTTTATTACAATGGCGAATATCACCTGTTCCACCAGTTTTATCACGGTATCAACTGGGGACCCATGCACTGGGGACATTCGGTAAGCAAGGATATGATACATTGGGAAGAACTTCCGATTGCGTTTTATCCGGACGAGTATGGAACTATGTTTTCCGGGTCTGCTGTCGTTGACGAAGGAAACACTTCCGGTTTGTTTCTGGAAGAGGATGGTAAAAAATCGGCTACCGGTGGTCTTGTAGCCATTATTACCGCTGATGGCAATGGAGAACGCGTAATTATCGCGTACAGCAAAGACGGAAGGAGTTGGAAGAAACACGAAGGAGTCGTACTGGATTGGACTGAAGATCCATTGTTCGACAGAGCATTCAGAGACCCGAAGGTATTTCGTTACCAAAACAAATGGTTTATGGTCATTGCGGGAGGACCCCTTCGGATCTATTCTTCGGATAATTTAATCGACTGGCAAAATGAATCAACCTATTCCGATCAAAATTTTGAATGCCCGGATATGTTTCGGCTTCCGGTTGTTAATGGAGAACCCGATGAACACAAATGGGTACTCAGCAAAGGCGGGTTACACTACAGGGTTGGAGACCTAAAACAGGTAGAAGGTAAGTGGCGATTTGTACCCGATAGTCAGTATGAAGGAGCTGGCACAACAAATGACGGGATAATGAATTTCGGGAACGACGCTTATGCCACTCAAACCTATTACAAAAGTAGCTTTGATGTTCCACAGCGCGTTGTTGAAATAAGTTGGATGAATTTCAGAGCACCGAACTTAGGAAAAGAAAATGGCAATCAGGTATTTAACGGTGTATTCACGCTCCAAAGTGAATTATCATTGATTAAAGACGTTTCCGGAAAATATTTGTTGCAACAGACTCCTATTACCGAATACGAATCACTTCGAGACATTGACGCTTCCTTTCCGGTAAACAGCGTTGTCGATGCTACAAAATCGCTTGACTTTTCAGGAGATTCGTATGAAATTGTTGCTGATTTTACATTGAACGGAGCCACTGAAGTGGGATTTAACGTTCGAGTCGGAGATGGATATTATACGCGGATCAGCTACAACGCTATTACCGGTATTTATACAATCGATAAAAGAAAAACGGGGATGGGACCGGACTATTATTTACAGCGCTATTCCAAGCAGGCAAATTTACCTATCGCCGACGGCAAAGTAAAATTGCATATTTTCGTTGATCGAAATACCGTCGAACTATTTGCCAACGAACGCACAATTGTCGGTTCTTCTCTGATTTACCCACCATTGGACTGTAACGGAGTCGAAGTCTTTTCCATCGGAGGAAGCGCTAATGTGAATGCCAAACTCTATCCGATGAAAAGCATCTGGGAAAAATCAACCGCTGAACCAACAGCCGAAAATAAGAATTACACGCATCTGATCATGTATGGACAAAGCCTATCTACCGGACACGAAGCATGGACGAATGTTTCCACAGAAAATATTCCGGGAAATTATATGCTGGGCAAACAAGTTTGGGCAAACTACGGAAATTATGACATGATTGAAATTAATCCGCTTGAAGGACATCCGGCAATTGAAATGTCAAATGACATTATTGAAACTCCTATCTTAGGCGCAGCCAATCACATTCAGAAAAAGGGGTTGGAAAGCTCGATTATTGCCACTTCAACCGGAAACAGCGGAAAATCAATCGAAGATTTGTCCAAAGAATCACAGGTTCATAACCTGTACGACGTATTCACGCAAACCTTAAAGTTTGGGCGTAGAGCTACCGAGAGAGTCAAGAGCACCATTTATTGTCCGGCAATATTCTGGATGCAGGGCGAATGGAACTATACGGTTGAAGGTAGCGGATTATTGCCCGGCACATCTCCTACTTCATCAAAAGACGAATACAGGCAGTTGCTTCTACAGTTAAAAAACAACATACAGGCTGATGTAAAGACGATTTACAATCAAACCGAGAAACCGGTATTTTACACCTACCAGACCGGTGCCCAATACACCCGAGGAAGAACTATTTCCATCGGAATGGCGCAGTTGGAAGCATCCAACGAACATGACGACATCATCTGCACTGGACCTACCTATCCTATGACAGATTACGGAGGGCATTTAGATGCGAACGGCTATCGGTGGTACGGAGAAATGCTTGGAAAGATTTACTACAAACACAAAATTTTGCATGAAGATTTCAAGCCTTTGCAACCCAAAAAGATATTCAGGGATGCGAACAATGACAAAAGAATAATTATACAATATCACGTCCCCGTTCCACCGTTAGTATTGGATGAAAAAACACTTCCGAAAGAAGCCAATTACGGTTTTGAAATATACATGAGAAGAGTTAATCAGACAATCCAAAGCGTATCGATACTAAATGAAAATTCGGTAGAAATCATTTGTACCAATCCGCTTACCGAAGACATTGAAGTGATTTACGGTTCTGAGAGTACGAGAGGACACGGAAATTTGAGAGATAGCGATAAATACCCGGCAGCCTTTAACTACGTAGATATTGATAAAAAAGATGATAACGGAAACTACATCTATCCCAGAAGGGACAACAGGAGTCTGCGTCCTGCGTACGAGCCAAAAGATGAAAATGACAATATAATATATGACAAGCCGTATCCATTATTCAACTTCAGCATTGCTTTTAACTATCTATTGAAAAAAGGGGAAAATGAATTGGATATTCCAATGGACCTAAATGATATACAAGCATATAATAACGGAATAGATATAATTCAAACCGGCAAAATATTGCGCATAAAAACAGCTAATCCTACTAAAGTCGGCGTAAAAATTTTTGACATAGCCGGAAAAATGCAAAAAGATTTTGGTTTTCAACAGAAAAATGAATTTTTCTTGTCTTCTCTGAGCAAAGGGGTGTATATTGTCTCCGTTACCACGCAAGAAGGATCATTGAATCAAAAAATTCAACTTTAAATTTCTTGACCAAATGAAACTAAAAGTTTCTTCCTTAAATTTCAGTATTTTTTGCGGATTTATTAGTTCCACAAGCATCTCCCACGCGGAAAGACCAAACGTCATCATCCTATTAGCGGATGACATGGGCTATTCGGATATTGGATGCTATGGTGGCGAAATTCCTTCACCCAATATCGACAAACTCGCGGAAAACGGAATTCGATTTAGAAATTTTTACAACACATCGCGTAGTTGTCCCACCCGCGCTTCGTTGCTTACCGGACTGTATCAACACCAGACCGGAGTAGGTATGATGACGACAGAAGCCGGAAACGATTTTAATTTTGGGGTTGACGGCTATCGCGGATTTTTGAATAAAAACTGTGTAACCATCGCTGAAGTGCTCAAAGAAGCCGGTTATCATACGTATATGACGGGCAAATGGCATTTAGGATCTGACACGTACGATAAAAGACCTTTGCAAAGAGGATTCGATAAATTTTATGGAAGTTACCAGGGCGCTTTCAGCTATTTTGACCCTAAAGGGAATAGATGCTTGATTGATGGAGCTGACACCATCAACGCGCCCAAGGGTTTTTATTCTACCGACGTGTTTACAGATAAAGCGATTGATTTTATCGATAGCCGTAAAGATGAAGAACCTTTTTTCCTATATTTAGCTTATAACGCACCACATTGGCCACTTCAGGCAAAAGAAGAAGACATCGAAAAGTTTGTTGGCAAATACAAGCGAGGATGGGATGTCTTACGTCAAGAAAGATTCCGACGCCAACAAAAATTAGGAATTTTCGATAAAAGGACTAAATTATCCGAACGAGATGAACGCGTTAGACCTTGGGAATTTGTAGATGAAACTCAAAAAAATGAAAGTGATTATCGAATGGCTGTATATGCCGCGCAAGTGTATGCCGTAGATTATAACGTTGGTAAGCTCATCACTTATTTATCCGAAACCAATCAATTGGACAATACCTTAATCCTATTTTTAAGCGACAATGGCGCTTGCGCGGAACCTTACCATGAATTTGGTGGTGGGAAACAAGCTGAAATTAATGACCCGAATAAATCCGGAGCTATTTCTTATGGAATTGGTTGGGCAAATTTATCGAGTACTCCATTCCGGTTATACAAAAACAACGCGACAGAAGGAGGCATAATGACTCCATTCATTGCCCATTGGCCTGCCAAAATAAAATCTCAAAAAGGAAAACTAACAAAAGTAACCGGACACATTCTGAATATCATGCCGACCATTTTAGAAGCCACCGGAGTTTCATACCCACAGGATTATAAGGGGAATAAGATTCAGCCTTTGGAAGATGTTAGTTTACTACCAACACTTACGGCCGGAAAACAAGCTACATTGGAATATCATTTTTTTGAACATTCCAATAATTGTGCCGTGATAAAAGACGATTGGAAAGCTATTTCAAGAGTGGGAAGTAACAAATGGCAATTGTACAATCTCAAAAACGACAGAACCGAAACGAACGATGTAGCGAATTTATACCCGCATATTGTTGACGATCTATCTGAGCAGTGGCAGGAGTGGGCGATCAGATGTAATGTATTACCCAAAGGTACCCGAACAAAAAATAGCTATGATTAAATTACAATTTTAGAAAAAACAAATCAAATCACACTACATTACCATGAAACTAAAAATTTTAATCTTTTTTGCATACACATTACTCGTATTATCCTGTTCTACAAAGACCAAACAGGTTATTACCGATAGTGAATTAAGAGCCCCCGCGTACCCGTTGATAAGTATTGACCCCTACACCAGCGGATGGGCTTTTACTGACAACCTATACGATGGCTCCGTAAAGCATTGGACAGGAAAAGACTTTCCACTGCTGGGAGTGATCAAAGTGGACGGGAAAATTTACCGCTTTATGGGCAAAGAAACCTCCGAAATGGAAGTTGTGATTCCGACATCTGAACAAGGTAATTGGACAGGAAAATATACAACCGGAAAACCGACTGATAACTGGATGACTGAAAATTTTGATGACAACGGATGGACCTTGGCACCGGGAGCGTTCGGAACCATTTCGAGAGATACGGAAGCTATGGCGAAAACCGACTGGTTAGACGAACACATCTGGGTCAGACGCGAAGTGGAACTCACAGAAGATTTTTCCGGAAAGGAATTGTATCTGATGTATAGCCATGATGATGGTGCCATTTTCTATATCAACGGAAAACAAGTTTACGACACGGGCAACCGTACCGGTAAAAATGCAATCGTAAAATTATCGGATGAAGCTGTCCAATCGCTTCGAAAAGGTAAAAACATCTTAGCCGCGTACTGTCACAATCCGGTTGCTAACGGACTGCTCGATTTTGGAATATTAATCGCTGACGACCACACTTCTTATTTTAATGAAACGGCTATTCAAAAATCGGTAAATGTTCAAGCTACTCAAACCTATTACAGTTTTACCTGTGGTCCGGTAGATTTAAAACTCACGTTCACAGCCCCACTGCTTATGCACGATTTAGACTTGCTGGCTCGTCCGGTAAATTACATCTCTTACGAAACCAATTCCAATGACGGCAACAATCACGATGTGGAACTGTATTTTGAAGCCGCGTCAAATTGGGCTTTGAATATCCCCTACCAACCAGCAAAAACGGAGAGTATCGAAAAAAACGGATTAATTTATCTAAAAACCGGTAGTACGGAACAGCCTGTCTTAAAGAAAAAAGGGGATGATTTACGAATTGATTGGGGATATTTTTATTTAGTATCAGAAAAAAACGACACAAAATTCAACATCGGTTCGGCAGGGAAAATAAGATCGGAATTTATAGGCAATAACTCCGGTGCGAATAATCCGGTTACCAAGAGCAACCAACGATTTGCTTTTACCAAGCAAGCAGGAAATAATAAAAAAGCCGCCGGCAAAATCATGATTGGGTACGATGATATTTTTTCAGTTCAATATTTTGATGAAAATCTTCGTCCGTACTGGAATCGGAAGAACGACAAAGACATTCTTTCCCTTTTTGAGAAAGCAAACAAGGAATATCGTTCATTAATAGTGGCTTGTACAAAATTTGACAATCAGTTGTTTGTTGACGCGCAAGAAGCAGGTGGCAGGCAATACGCCGAGCTACTCGCTTTGGCTTATCGGCAAGCGATCCACGCGCACAAGTTAGTAGAAGCGCCAAACGGAGATTTGCTCTTTCTATCGAAAGAGAATTTCAGCAACGGTTCTATCGGGACAGTTGACATTACTTACCCTTCATCGCCATTATTCCTTTATTACAATCCCGAATTGGCAAAAGGATTATTAAATCACATATTCTATTACAGTGAGAGCGGTAAATGGCCTAAACCATTCGCTGCGCATGATGTAGGAACTTATCCGATAGCCAACGGTCAAACCTACGGCGGAGATATGCCCATAGAAGAATCCGGAAACATGCTAATCGTTACCGCAGCTATCGCCGCAATGGAAGGAAACGCTAAATACGCGGAAAAACATTGGGATGTCCTCACTACCTGGACAAACTATTTGGTAAAAGAAGGATTAGACCCGGAACATCAGCTTTGTACAGACGACTTTGCCGGACATTTCGCGCACAATGCCAATCTATCCATTAAAGCCATTATGGGTATTGCCTCTTATGGGTATTTGGCGGATATACTAAACAAAAAGGATATTGCGAAAGAATACACAAATAAAGCCAAAGAAATGGCAGTAGAGTGGATGAAAATGTCAGATGATGGCGACCACTACAAGCTGACATTCGATAAACCCGGTACTTGGAGTCAAAAATATAACCTAATCTGGAATAAACTGATGAAGTACAACGTTTTACCTGAATCCGTCGCCGAAAAAGAGATTGCTTATTATCTGACTAAGCAAAACAAGTATGGATTACCCTTGGATAATCGAGAAACATACACCAAGGCTGACTGGATTATGTGGACAGCTACTTTGAGCGAAAATCAAGAAACTTTCAAACAGTTCATTTCTCCCTTATATACATTTATGAACGAAACGACAACGCGCGTACCCATGTCAGACTGGTATTGGACTGATAAGCCGGAGCAAAGGGGATTTCAAGCCCGTTCCGTAGTCGGTGGCTATTGGATAAAAATGCTGGAGCAAAAAATGGAATAAGACACTTCTTAACCTTAATTTGAAAAATATGTTTTGTTTTTTATTGTAATGAATTCTGCTGTTACAGATTGTCTCCGTGACAGCAGAATTATTACCTCGCATCACATACATCGTAAATTGATTAACTCAAGAACATTAGTTGTAGCGAATTTCACATCTCTTTGACCTAAAAAATAAACACATGAAATACATTCTTTTAATAACATGCCTTTTAATTTTTGGCTTGTACCTAAATGGACAAACGAATGATGATGTAAAAACTACTTTTCAAACATCGCGACAGTGGATGCCGACAATTGACAACAGAGCTGATGCCGTGATGGTATATGGTGTGGGCGGAAACCCATCGGATAAATCCAAAAGAATCTCATTTGAAGAACGAGTAAATAGTTGGAAAGAAAAAGGTTACATCGTTCATTTTATGACCGGAATCGCTTGGGGAGAATACCAAGATTACTTTACCGGACAATGGGACGGCAAATGGCATCTGGACGAAGGACAGGTAAATCAACGTAGAGATACAATCTGGCATGGACATATGGTACCATACATCGTACCGACAAAGAATTTTCTGGCTTATTTAAAAGAAAAGCATATTAAGCGTGTAATTGACGCAGGCATTGACGCCATATTCATGGAAGAACCTGAATTTTGGGCGCATTCGGGTTATAGCGATGCTTTCAAGGTCGAGTGGCAAAAATATTACGGATTCCCTTGGCGTGCCCAGCACGAAAGCCCTGAGAATACTTGGCTTTCAAGCAAATTAAAATACGAACTCTACTATCGGGCACTTGAAGATATTTTTACTTTTGCAAAAGCATATGGAAAAACTAAAGGAATGGATGTAAAATGTTACGTTCCGACGCACTCCTTAGTAAATTATTCCCAGTGGCAGATTGTCAGTCCCGAAGCGAGTCTGGCGTCTCTCCCGAGTGTAGATGGATACATCGCGCAGGTGTGGACCGGGACATCGCGCGAACCCAATTTCTTTAACGGAATAAAAAAAGAACGGGTATTTGAAACCGCGTTCTTGGAATACGGAAGCATGGAGTCTATGACGGCTCCTACCGGCAGAAAAATGTTTTTCCTTACCGACCCGATTGAAGATTGGGCGCGGGACTGGGAAGATTACAAACGCAATTATCAGGCGACATTCGTTGCTCAATTACTATACCCAAACATGGCAAACTACGAAGTGATGCCTTGGCCCGAGCGCGTTTACGAAGGACTTTACAGCGTATCTGCCGGCAGTAAGGAAAAAGCGCGGATTCCCAAAGATTACGCCACTCAGATGCAAGTGATGATCAATTCGCTCAACAACATGCCCATATCTACAAATACGGTTAGTGGATCAAAAGGGATAAGTGTATTGATGGGCAATTCGTTGATGTTTCAGCGTTTTCCTACCCATCAGGGATATGACGACCCTCAATTATCGAATTTTTACGGATTGGCTCTTCCGTTTCTTAAAAGAGGAGTACCAATCAACATAGCACACATCGAAAACCTGACCTATCCGTCAACACTCCGAAATACGAAAATACTTCTGATGACCTATTCAAACATGAAACCGCTGGATCAAAAAAGACATGAATACCTTGTTGAATGGGTTAAAAAAGGAGGAATCCTTGTTTACAGCGGTAGGGATAACGATCCGTTTCAATCAGTACCCGAATGGTGGAATCAAAAAAACATGACTTACCCCACCGCTTCGGCACACCTTTTTGAAAAATTAGGATTAGCGCTTTCTCCTGACGAAGGTCAATATAAAGTTGGCAAGGGAATCGTGTGGATTTTGAGACACGATCCAAAAGAATACGTACTGCAAAAAAATGGCGATGTGGAATTTGTTAATACCATAGCATCACTCTACAAGAATGAGGCTAAATCCCAAGCCTTGCATTTCAAAAACAACTTTCGCCTGACAAGAGGAAACTACGAATTAATAGCAGTAATGGATGAGAGCGTGGATAATTTACCTTACACATTGAAAGGACTTTTCATCGATATATTCGACCCACAACTACCCGTATTGACCGAAAAAACAATCCGGGCGGGTAATCACTCCATGCTTTTTAACCTTGAAACAGTAAAAAACAAGCAAAAACCTCAAGTTGTCGTAACCGGCGGAAGAATAAGCGATGAAATTCGCACGAATGGGAACTATTCATTCATAGCAAAAGGACCAATCGATACGCGTAACGTGATGCGGATATTACTTCCTCAAAAACCGACAAATTGCATAGTGTCTGACCACAATGGTATCCAAATTCAGGACTCTTCTTGGGAATGGGATGAACGAAGTAAAACCGTTTTAATAAAATGTGCAAATAATCCGGATGGCGTTTCGCTTCGTTTGCCATACTGAAAAAAACTTATCGTGAATTGCATATGAATCTAAAAATTTATACATACTATTGGAAATTTGCTTTCATTCTGATTCTGACTTTCGGAGCAGGTATTGCATTCGGGCAAGAAGCAGACACCTATTCTAATCCGGTATCAAATTTGAGTCTCCCCGACCCTACCGTGGTTCGCGGTAATGACGGCGCATTCTACCTTTTCGCGACAGAAGACACGCGGAATGTTCCGGTAATGAAATCCATGAATTTAGTTGATTGGACTTTGATCGGAACAGCATTTACCAACGAAACTCGCCCAAATTTCGTAACCGGTGGGGGAATCTGGGCACCTGACGTATCTGTAATTAACGGAAAATATGTTTTGTATTACTCCATGTCCACGTGGGGTGGCGAATGGGCTGCGGGTATTGGACGCGCTGTATCCGATTCGCCACAAGGCCCCTACACGGATATGGGCAAACTATTCATCAGCAGTGAAATTGGTGTTCAAAATTCCATTGACCCTTATTACATGGAAGACAATGGGAAAAAATATCTTTTTTGGGGAAGTTTTAGAGGTATATACGCGGTTGAACTAACGGAAGACGGACTGTACAGGATGCCGAGACAGACGCCGACAAAGGTTTTTGGAACCGCGTTCGAAGGAATTAACATTCACAAAAAAGAAAATTATTACTATGCTTTCGCGTCGGTGGGAAGTTGTTGCGAAGGAGTAAACAGTACCTACCGGACAGTTGTCGGAAGGTCTCAAAATTTGATGGGACCTTATGTCGATAAGTCGGGAAATCCGATGCTCGACAATAATTTTGAAGTCGTGATAAGCAAGGGTGTCCGGTTTGTAGGCACAGGACACAACTCCGAAATTATCACTGACGATGAAGGCAATGATTGGATGCTGTATCACGCGATTGATGTAACACAATCAAGTGGCAGGAAATTATTACTGGATCAAATTCTTTGGGATGACGAAGGATGGCCGTATGTAAGTAGCGGAATGCCTTCCAGAAGTAGCAAACTGCCTGTTTTTTATCCGCAACCGAATTCTAATTTGACCGGCTATCAAAAACTTCGGGGAGAAATTCTTTCTTCGCCACCGGAAGATGAATATAAAACTCATGCTTACAACGCATTTGACACCAATGAAGGAACAAACTTCAAAGCCAAAAACTACAACGGATGGGTGGGATTGGATTTGAAGTCAAGCCACGTAATCAAAAAGGTACGCGTCTATCCCAGAGCGGACAGAACGGAACGTCTCATCGGGAGTATCATCCAGGGTACGAATAATGCTGATTTTAGCCTCCCCGTCAATTTATTCACTATCACTCAAGCTCCGCAAGCAGGGATATATACGGCATACGATATTTCCAATGAACAAGCGTTTCGCTATGTTCGCATCATTTCACCCAACCAAAACTGTAATTTGGCTGAAATTGAATTTTATTGCAACGAAGGAATGCAGGAAATCACACATTCGCGGTTAACCAATATCCCAACGATATATCTCGAGACAAAAGGCGGATTTGACTTTGTGGACAAAGATATTTACACGCCGGCAAAAATAATACTTGTTGATGGAGATTCAACCGGAATCTTCGATGCCGAAATAAAAGGGCGGGGAAATTCCACGTGGGAATTTATGGAAAAGAAACCTTTTCGAATAAAATTCAGCAAAAAACAAAACTTGCTGGGTCTTCCGGCAAATGCCAAAAATTGGACCTTAATCGCTTGTGCGGTCGATAAAACACTTCTACGTAATAGTCTCGCGTTTGAATTGAGCCGTTCATTGGGATTTGAATTTTCGCCGTCCAATGTAATGGTAGATGTTTTTTTGGACGGGTTTTACTACGGCGCATTCATGGCAAGCGACCATTTAGAAGTAGATCCGAAACGTATCAATATTGATGAAATGAGTTCCGCGGATATAAATTATCCCGAAATAACAGGGGGGTACCACTTGGAAATCGATGCCTACGCGGAGCAAGAGCCGGTATATTTCAAAACAAATACGAATGTCCCCGTAACGATAAAATCGCCGGATGAAGATGAAATAGTACTCATACAGAAAGAATACATCCGGAATCATATCATTAATTTGGAAAACCGGTTATTTCAGGATACAGAGGATGCCATAGAGCAGTATATTGACCTACAAACTGCCGTAAAATATTACCTTCATTCCGAGCTAACGGGCAACTGTGATTCGTACTGGAGCATTCATACGTTCAAAAAAAGAAATGACGACAAACTTTATTTTGGACCGGTTTGGGATTTTGACCAAGCCTTTTTGACCAACGAACGCGTTCCGCGGGATGAAGCAACACTTGATCAAAGCCACGGCGTTGTTCAGCATTGGTTTCGTCAGTTGATGAAATCCCCGACTGCAAAAAACACCTTGAAGCAACTCTGGGAGAAAGTAATAGAAGAAGACGTGAAAGAGCATTTAATTAATTATCTGATTGAAAATTCCAATCTAATCCAACAATCGCAAGCATTGAATTTTGAAAGATGGCGATCACTGGATAAGAAAGTTTGGTTTGAAGACGCGCTTTTTCCTACCTATGCACAGTATATCGAATTTGTCGCTCAATTCATCGAAGACCGATTTGGCTGGTTTGATGAGAACGTCATAACCGAAAAAAAAAACATTTTACCGGAGTCGTCTCCTGAAAATCCTCATCAAATATGGCGTTATACGGAGCAAACACCTTCTTCGGATTGGTACCGTTCATCGTTTGACGATAGTGGTTGGTTGAATGGAACAGCTCCTTTTGGTACTGAACAAAACTTACAAAACACCCTCTGGAATTCCAATCAAATTTATATCCGAACCAAGTTCCATATCGACAAGCAAGATTTAGATAATATCCATAAAGCCTATTTCAAAATTTTCCACGACGAAGATTGTTGGATATATTTAAATGACGAATTAGCTCTTCAACAAGGTGGATACCTTACCGGATATAAATTTTTTGAATTTGAAAAAGCGCTACTCAAAGAAGGCTGGAACACCCTATCGGTAAAATGCATTCAATCGACAGGAGGTCAGCTCATTGACGTAGGCGTGTATCAAACGGAAAAAGCATCGACGAATATCGAAAATGATTCGAAAATCGATTATAGGTATCACGTTAAAAGTGGCGTACTCTACCTGAACGACGTGAAAGATATCCAATCCGCTAAATTGATGAGCATTGACGGAAAATTAATCCAAAATATTACGATAGTGGATCAGAGTGCTCAAATCAATTTGCCACATCGCGGTCAGTTCTTAGTCCGGTTGGCTGATGTTACTCTAAAAATTAGTAATTAAGAATCCTTTTTATTACGACTTAATTCGATTCAATAGAAATGCGTAAAATATACTCCAAATATAGTTCTATTATTTTTTTTTCAATCTTGTCCTTCTCTCCAACGACTAAGGCGCAAATCCTTTGGCCCCAAGGACAACTTTTACCCACTTTTCCGTCTTCTGCCGAAACACAAGATTTGATTTACCTGAACGGCTCCACGCCTATTTACGCCAAAACATGGACTTGGCAAGCGGAATCCGACGCGATAAGCCACGCGACCGGACGCTTAGACGATAATGAATGGATATGTGAAGTTGGAATTGATACCCCGAATCAATTCATGGTTTACGGTCCGTATGATAAAAACGTAACTTCGGGACCAAATGTAGCCGAATTTAGACTAATGATAGATAACAACAGTACAAATAACGATACCGTAGTAGATTTAAATGTTAAAAACACATCGACAGGCAATGTTTTAGCAACTCGAAAAATTACCCGACAACAATTTACCGCTACCGATAGTTATGTGAGTTTTAGACTAGATTTTCACATGCCGACTGATAGTCAAGCCATTGAATTACAAATTTTCTGGCGCGGAAATGCAAATATCGGGGTAGATTATGTAAGCGTCAAACAAAACAACAATGACGCGGAAATGTATCTCTTCTCATCGCTAAAAGGGCTCGTAAACCGCACACAGCCACGAATCTTTTCTTACGAAGGGGATGTCTTTGCCGAAGGACCCTACACGTGGTTGAATTCTCTCGGGGTAAAATATCGCGAGAATAAATCGAACAATCTTAACACATTAAATAAATACCTTTCTGAAATTTCGGGCTTAGTAATTTACGATCCGGCTCAAATTCACACCGTAAATCTCGCCGCTACCATTGCCGGTCGAAAAAACGCGCTGGTTTGTGCGCCATCTTTCTTGTCTCTATTAACTTCAGCACCATACAATCTACCGATATTAGACGATTTAAGAGGTAAATTTACCGAAAAAATACAGGTATATCAAACCCTTTTTGATACCTATTGGGCAGAAATAGACAAACGAATTTTAATAGGACTGAGTCCGACCTACCACAAGGCATCCCTACGCGAATACGCTGTAGCACTGGGTGCCGCTGTCGTTTGGCTCGATCCGAAAGTTACTGCCGAAAGCAATATGCTCAACCAATTCTTCTCATCAATGCCTCCCGGTGCTAATTATATGGGGTGGTGGCCCGAAGAAGAACCCGGTATTACACGAGGCTCTGCTTTTGGTATAACAACCATCGCGAGCGATTACTGTTCAAATCTTACCTTTCACAGCGGTATGCCCGGAACGATTGAAGCAAAGCCGATGCCGGCAAAACCCGAATTGCAGAATAAAATTTACGTGTCTTTCGTTCTCAGTGACGGAGATAATTTACAATATGTAGAACATCTCCTACGAAAATTGTGGAATAATCCGGATCGCGGTTCAGTACCGATAGGCTGGACAATGTCGCCGGCAATGGTCGATGCCATGCCGGGAGCATTAAATTATTACCATAAATCATCCACCGTCAATGATAATCTAATCTCAGGACCTTCCGGCTATGGATATACTTATCCCAACTATTGGACGGACTTGGACGCGTTAGACAATTTTGCCGCTAAAACGGAAGAATACAATGTTCAAGCCGGATTTAGAGTCGTAACGATTTGGAATACGATTACCGGCGGCATCAGTCGCAATACCGGTACGTCTTTCTCGAATCATGCCCCTACCCTGCTCGGTATGACTGCCCAAAACACAGGTGGATTGCTGAGTATCTATAATGCTTCCATACCGGGGATGCCGCTTTCATGCAACTATTGCACCAACGAACAAGCCATGAAAAATCACATCGCATCGGCTTCGTCCAATTGGAGTGGCAACAGTCCCAAGTTTGTCATCATACAGGCGCAACCTTGGAACGGAGTTACACCCACCAGTTTCAAAAACGTAATGAACTCACTCGATTCCAGATATGAAGTCGTACGTCCTGATCATATCTTCCAATTAATTCGCGAAGCGAATAATCTTTCAGTAAATCCGGGAGCAGTTGAAGGAAATGGAACCGGGCTTACCGGAACGTATTTCAATGGTAGCAATTTTGAAACTGAAATTGCCACCCGAATCGACAACAACATAGCATTCGACTGGGGAGCAGAATCTCCTATCTCGGGAGTAAATACCAACGGTTTCTCAGTGAGGTGGACAGGACAGATTCAACCTAGATACTCCGGAAACTATACTTTTTATCTGACAAGTGATAACGGTAGTCGTATTTGGATTGACGATCAATTGATTATTGACAGTTGGAGCGGGCTATCTGGCGCAACATATTCAGGGACAATGGCTTTAACTGCCGGTAAAAAACACAATATAAAAGTCGAATATTTTGAAAATGCCGGTTCGGCAAATTGCAAATTGGAATGGGCAAGCCCTTTTCAGAGTAGAGAAATTATTCCGCAAAGCCAATTATACAAAAATACAGATGACACCGGAATCACGGGTCTTGCATCCTCGGTCGGTCTTGAGATATTTCCCAATCCTTCCGATGATGGAATTGTCAATATAAAAATCGATAACGACCTTGCCGAGCCATCCGTACTCTCAATACACAATGTATTCGGAGAAGAAATGATGCGGGAGACTATAAAATACAGCCAACAACTATTGGATATCAGCAAACTTCCGAAAGGTGTTTACCTATTTAGTCTTCATTCAAAAACAAACACAAAATCAATTCTTCACGTCGTTCAATAATAGTCAGTCAATGCAATAACATTACAATTCTTCACCAATGACACCAAAAAAGTTTGATAAAACTACCGAAAAACTGATGAGCAGAATTCCGATTATTCTGATCGTCTCGTTTGGATTGTTTTTACTCAACACGCCACTCCAAGCAATAACCACGATTAAGAATCTACGGGTTGAATACATGAGAAACCCAATCGGCATTGATACCCCACATCCAAGATTCAGCTGGGAGATGGAGTCGGACGAAATTGGGAAAAAACAATCGGCTTATGCTATTACGGTTGAAGCCGGAGATGGGAGTACAGTCTGGGATTCAGGACAAATCAATTCAGACAAATCCGTAGGAATAAAATACGATGGCACTCCGCTCGACGCATCCACTCACTATCTGTGGAAAGTAACTGTCTGGGACAGCAATCAATCCATACACGTATCTACCGAATCGGTCTATTTTGAAACAGGATTGATGACTTCCGGCTGGTCCGGTGCCAAATGGCTGGAAATCGACAAAGCAAAAGATGAGACCATACCTGTAACATTCACGCTTTCGTGTGATGTAACTGTTATTGACCAAAACGCGGGTATTATATTCGGTGCTCAAGATATCAACAACATGCACATGTGGGCAATTAATACCTACGGAACAGGCATCAATCATCCCATTTTACGAAGACACATTTTTACCAATGGCAATGTTCAATCTACCGATATACCCTTACCTGCCAATTTTACAACAGACCAAATCATCGGCATCGAAAGACGTTTGAAAATGGATGTAATAAACCAAACTGTACACACTTACTTGGATGATGTATTGATAGACACGTATTTCAGTCCTACACTTGAAAACGGATATATCGGTTTCAGAACATATACCGGCGACAATGATACGCATGAACACGCCTACATCGACAATATTGAGTACAAATATACATCAAAAGACATATCCGGAAACTTAACGCAAGGGATATTCACGGAAGATTTTGAAAATGGATCGAACGATTTTGATGGTTCGAGCACCATAACCATTAATGACAACACAAAAATGGACTTGAAAGCGGAAGGAAACTACGATTTCAGAGTACTTCAAGGCACTTCAAACGGCATACCGATGTTTCGCACCGAATTTTCGTTGGATAAAGCAATAAAATCGGCAAAAATCTATTCATCGGGACTTGGCGTCTATGATCTGTTTATCAATGGAAAAAGAGTTGGTAAACAGCAAGAAAACGGCAACATGATTTACGATGAATTCAAACCGGGATGGACGGATTACCGCAAAACGGTATTTTATTCTACTTATAACGTTACCGGTATGCTTACTGAGGGACAAAACGCGATTGGGGCACAAGTATCATCCGGATGGTTCAACGGAGCCATTGCTCACGATGAATACGGTAATCCCGATTTAGGTTTTCTCGCCAAGCTAATCATCACTTATGCCGATGGATCACAGGACACCGTTGTTACCGATCCTTCCCGTTGGAAAACTTCAACAAACTCTGCCATACGATTAGCCGACATTTACAACGGGGAGACCTACGACGCGCGTAAAAATAAGAATTGGACTGTCGTCGGATTTGACGACTCCGACTGGAAGACTGCCACGACCAATGATTATTTCAAAGGTAATATTACAGCCTTTATCGGACAGCCGGTTCGGGTTCGACCCGAATTATCTCAAAATCCTAAAACGATTACCGTTTATCAAGGTATCAAAACCGGTAATTCGACATACGGCGAAATCAACATTACCCGTACTTTATCGGATAGTGAGACTTTCTCCCTTCAAAAAGGTGAAACGGCAATTGTTGATTTTGGACAGAATATCGTAGGTTGGATAAAATTCAAAGTAAAAGGAGCAAATGGTGCCAAAATTAGGAGCCGATTCTCCGAGATGTTGAATGATTCCGGAGAAAGTTCCCGTGGAAACGATAATGCCAAAGGGACGCTTTATTTGAAAAATCTTCGCTCGGCGAAAGCTACCTTAACTTACACCCTCAATGGTAATTTATCCGGCGAGACCTACAATCCATCCACAACTTTTTTTGGCTTTCGCTATTGTGAGATTTCGGCTACCGACGATATCGAAATTGAATCAATCATTGGCGAAGTTGTTGGGAATATCAATGAAGAAAATTCGTATTTGACTACGGACAATCCATCCGTAAATAAACTTTACAATAATGTACGATGGGGGCAGCGTGGCAATTTCCTGAGTATTCCCACGGATTGTCCACAGCGCGACGAGCGGTTGGGGTGGATGGGCGACGCTCAAATTTTCTCCCGTGCCGCTACTTACAACGCGGATGTAGCATCTTTCTTCCAAAAGTGGATAAAAGACATTCGCGACAGTCAACTGACGGATGGAAGCTACCCTTCCGTAGTTCCCGACAATTGGAGAGTTGGATATGGACGAACAGCGTGGGCTGAAGCCGGAATAATTATCCCTTGGCACATGTATCTGATGTATGATGACAAAGAAATGTTGCGGGAACATTATTCATCCATGGATAAATACATGGACTGGATGTCCACACAACAATTTGACGGGTATCTTTACAACGGTGGCAACACTCAATACGGAGATTGGTTAGCCTATGAACCCACTAGCGCCCGATTTATCAGCGTAAGTTACTATGCCTACGTCGCCAAACTGATGGCAAAGATTTCAAATGCGTTAAGCGTTTCCGCCGGAGATATTTATGAACAAAATGCAGAGAAGTACAATACGCTTTACAACGCCATAAAAACCGAATTTCAAAAAAGATACGTCAGCACTCGAAACGGACTGCTTCTCGAAAACTCACAAACAGCTTATCTTTTGGCACTCTCCAATGATTTGCTACAAACTCCCGAAACAACCAAATCGGCATTGAATTATTTAGTCGATAAAATCCAATCCAACGGCAATAAACTGAGTACAGGATTCGTCGGAACCGGAATATTAAATCAAACACTAAGCCGATTTGGCGCATCCGGTGTGGCTTATGATCTTTTGCTACAACGCAATGACCCGTCTTGGCTATATAGTGTGGATCAGGGTGCAACCACCATTTGGGAGCGGTGGAACTCATATACGATTGCCAACGGTTTTGGCGACCCTGGCATGAATTCATTTAATCACTATTCCTACGGAGCCGTCTCGGAGTGGATGTATCGGTTCATGGCAGGGATTGAAACGGATGAAAACAACCCCGCGTTTAAGCATTTCATCCTGCAACCAATGCCCGATATACGAAATGTACTCCCTGATGAGCGAATTAACAAGGTAGAGGCAACCTATGGTTCCTATTACGGATTGATTACAAGCAAATGGGAACGAAAGGATAACGACAGCTTCCGCTATTCGGTAACTGTTCCCGCCAACACCTCCGCGACCATGTATATCCGGAAAGTAAAAGATAGCGACAGAATAGGACAGAATGGTATTTCTGCCGACAAAGTTCCCGGTGTAACATCAATTGTTGATGAAGGAAATAGATTTGTACTGGAATTGCAGTCGGGCAGTTATGTCTTTGATACAAATTTGGCTGAAACTGCGATATCAAATGCAGAAATGAACAAAGATTACCTAAAAATTTATCCTAATCCAATTTCAAAGGGGGGGAATCTATTTGTAGAAACTGCATTGGATCAGGTTATTCCAAATACTTCTTTTGTCCTTTACGCGTTGTCGGGCAATCGAATTACGGACTATGCAATCAACCAACAAACGACTTCGATTGCCATGAATCAAGCTCAGGGGATATATTTACTTGAATATAAATCAGACGAAAACAGTATAAAAAAAATAAAATTAATTGTAAAATAGGTAACTTTGAAGAAATAATCTATAAAAAGAACGAATTAAGTAGCATGAAAGAATTATTTTCCATCTGGTTTAGAATTAAAGCAATATTTGTGAATTAAACATGAGGTTCTGTTATGTTATTTAGTTACAATTTTAACAAAACAATGAAACAAAAAACGAATTTATTACTTCTGGTACTTACCATTTCTGTTTTAGCTAACAGCCAACGACCGATAGAATACGTCAGTACCTTAGTCGGCACTCAATCAAAACATTCGCTTTCAACAGGGAATACCTATCCGGCAATCGCTTTACCATGGGGAATGAATTTCTGGACACCACAAACCGGAAAAATGGGCGATGGATGGGTCTATACGTACGATGCCGACAAGATACGCGGTTTTAAGCAAACACACCAACCCAGTCCGTGGATGAATGATTACGGTCAATTCTCCATCATGCCGATGACCGGCAAGTCCGTTTTCGATCAAGATGAGCGTGCCAGTTGGTTCTCTCACAAAGCTGAAATTGCCAAACCACATTACTATAAAGTATATTTGGCTGATTTCGACATTGTTACCGAAATAACACCCACGGACCGTGCTGCCCTGTTTCGCTTCACTTTTCCTGAAACCGAACAGGCACACATAGCCGTTGACGCATTTGACAATGGTTCTTACATAAAACTTATACCGAGCGAAAGAAAAATTATTGGCTACACGACCAAAAATACAGGCGGAGTCCCCGAAAATTTCAGAAACTACTTTGTCATTATATTTGACAAACCATTTACAAATTATTCCGCGGTTACAGATGGAGTTATTAAAAACAACGCCATAGAATCCAATTCAAACCACTCCGGAGCAATCATCGGCTTTTCGACAAAACGAGGCGAAGTAGTTCACGCGCGAGTCGCATCATCTTTCATCAGCTACGAACAAGCTGACCTGAACCTAAAAGAATTAGGTAACCGAAGTTTCGATGAAATCAAAATAGATGGCGAAAACAAATGGAACGATGTTTTAAGTAAAATCGAAATCGAATCAACCGATATTGACAAATTACGAACATTTTACTCTTCTTTTTACCGTTCTGTGCTTTTTCCCAGAAGTTTCTTTGAATATGATCAAAACAGGAATATCAGACATTACAGTCCTTATAATGGCAAAGTTCTACCGGGCTATATGTTTACAGACACCGGATTTTGGGATACATTCCGGGCTTTATTTCCTTTGTTGAATCTACTTTATCCGGAGATGAACCGCCAAATGCAAGAAGGGCTCATCAATACGTACAAAGAAAGCGGATTTTTCCCCGAATGGGCAAGTCCGGGGCACAGACCCGTCATGGTTGGAAACAATTCAGCGTCTGTACTTACCGACGCTTATTTGCAAGGGAACAAGGTAAAAGAAACGGACATACTCTGGGAAGGAATTACAAAAACCGCGAACAGCGTTCATCCGAAAGTATCTGCTACCGGACGGCTGGGATACGAGTACTACAATCGGCTGGGATATGTGCCGAGCGATGTCGGTATCAAGGAAAATGCCGCCCGTACCTTAGAGTATGCCTACGACGACTGGTGCATCTATCAACTAGGAAAAGCACTCGGAAAACCCGAGAGCGAAATAAACATATATGCGCAGAGAAGCCAAAACTACCGAAATCTTTTCAATAAAAAATATCAATTGATGGTTGGTAAAAAGCAAAATGGCGAATTTAACGAGCCATTCAGCCCATTTAAATGGGGTGGAGACTTTACCGAAGGTAATTCGTTGCACTATACCTGGTCTGTTTTCCACGACCCACAAGGACTGATTGATTTGATGGGTGGGAAAAAACCTTTTGTCCAAATGTTGGATACGGTATTCGCGTTGCCACCAATTTTTGATGCAAGCTATTACGGAGGGGTTATCCATGAAATACGGGAAATGCAAATCATGAACATGGGAAATTATGCGCACGGCAATCAACCCATCCAACACATGATTTATCTTTACAATTACGCCGGCGAGCCTTGGAAAGCGCAAAACCATCTCAGACAAGTGATGGAGAGAATGTACACTGCCGCTCCGGATGGCTACTGCGGAGACGAAGACAACGGACAAACTTCCGCCTGGTACGTTTTTTCCGCGCTTGGTTTTTATCCGGTTTGTCCGGGTAGTGGTCAATATATACTCGGTTCGCCCATTTTCCCGAAAGCGACTATTCACTTGGATAACGGTAAGAAAATTGAAATCTCAACGACAAATAACGGTACCGAAAAAGTGTACGTAAAAAATCTGAAAGTGAACCAAAAAGATTATTCACATAACTACTTAGATATTGCTTCCATGAAAAAAGGAATGAAACTGCATTTCACAATGGACAATGTTCCGAATAAATCACGTGGAACGACCCACGAAGATTTACCCTATTCGTTTAGTAACGAGTGGAAAAAATAACGATACATCGATTTTTTGGTGTTTTCTGAATTTCCTTTTGAATTAAAAAAATAAAATCGACCGACTGATGAAAGATTCTATTGAAAAATTAATGTTTATTCCGTCTTACAAGCAAATTATGAAGCGTACCGGCTTATTTATCATTTTTCTAATAGGATGTTTATTCTTTGGAAAGGCGGAAGTACTTCCCGGGAAAACTTATAGAATAAATTCCCTTGCTACTGTTAGCAAATCGTTGTCGGTCAGAAATTCATCCTTAAATAACAAAGCGGAAGTTGTAACTTGGACTCAAACCAGTGTTAACGCGCAACGGTGGACAGTATCTTCGGCTTCGACCAATTATTTGTATTTGACAAACGCCTACTCCGACAAGTCACTGCATTACAGCAATATGCGTCCAAAACCGGGTGATCGCGTTGAGCAAGATGCCAACGACAATAGTTCCTATTTTCAATGGGAATTTGTTCCGGTTCTGAACACCGCCTACCCCGATACCTATTTTATCCGATTTTGCATGAAATCCGGAGATAACGACTTGTACTTGCAGCAAATGGATAATGTAGATGGCACAAACGTTACCGTACAACTAAAAAGTACCGACGCGGATTCGCTGAAACAGATGTGGCGAGTTGAAGAAGTAACGCCCATTCCGAATGTAGTTACGCAAGAACTGCGCGATACAATGATGCAAGGCTGGAAAGATTATTACTATAAACAGGCTCCTGTTGGACATATAATTGGTTCCGGCGGATGGTGGGGCGACGCCGAAATGTTCGAAACAGTTTTAGATGGGTACGAGACATCCGGAAAAGAGACTTACAAAGACATGTTTACCGAACTGTACCTAAATTTCACGTACAGAAACAAAACCGACTGGCTCTACAATGAATACAACGATGACATCGCGTGGATGGTCATTGTGGCGGCAAGGGCTTCTATTTTATTTGATGATGGAAGGTATCTAAATCACGCCAAAAGCAATTTCGACAAAATGTATGCTCGCGCGTTGCTGCCTTCCGGGATGCTTCGCTGGAAAGAAACACCGGCAAATAACCAAGGAACAAATTCCTGCATCAACGGACCGGCAGAAGTGGCGGCATGCTACCTGGCTATGGCTACCGGAGACGATACCTATTACGAAAAAGCAAAAAACCTGTATGCCCTACAAAGACAATATCTGTACGAACCTTCCACCGGCAAGGTATTCGATGCCGGCGTTTGGGACAACGGCACATTCTCCATCGTGAACCATTGGGTATCAACCTACAATCAAGGAACATTTCTTGGAGCCGCGTTGATGCTGTACAACCGCTATAGTGAGGATATGTATAAAAATGATGCACATAAAATCGTCGAGTGGACACGTAACGATCTGTGTGACAGCTATGGGGTAATTAAAGTTTGTGGCAGCGGAAACGACTTGCAAGGGTTTAAAGGAATATTAATGCGCTATCTCCGTCGTTATACGGTAGATCTTGCACAGCCTGACCAAGTAGATTGGCTACAACGAAACGCTTTACACGCTTTTAACAATCGAAATTCGAAACGAATCAGCTGGACTGCCTGGTGGGAAAAATCAACCGAAAATTTTGTATTCTCGGATGGGTATAATTATCAAAATCAACCGTTCGGATCGTCCACCGCCATTTCTGCGGCATTTAACGCGCTATTAGATAAAAATCGGATTATCAAAGACGCGTATTCGACCATCGAAGCCGAACATTTTGATTATCTGAAAGGGGTATTTGTAGAAGAATACTCAAATGAAATGGTTTTAACAAACATACAAAACAACTATTATACAGCATACAACAATGTTAACTTTGGGAACGAGACAGCTACTACAGCCTTTTTTAGCGTCTATTCCAATTCAACATCCGGCACTATCGAAATTAGGTTAGGAAGTCCAAAAGGTCAATTAATTGGGACAGCAAACATTGCTTCGGCAACGCCCGACTTATGGGCTGATGTTACCTGTCCGATTGAAGACGTTACCGGTTTTCAAAATATTTACATCGTATTCAAAGGGAATAATTTCAAAATAGACAACTTTCAATTTAAGAAAAAAGAGACCGGACTTGATGAACTCCGAAATCAACCCAAAATAAACATTTATCCGAATCCGGTGTCTGAAAACCTAACCATCGAATCAATCATTTCGGGGAATTTGGGTATTTTCAACGCTACGGGAATGCTTGTTTATTCCAAAGAAATTATTCAAGGCACAACATCGTTAAATGTAAGCAATTTTAGCTCCGGCTATTATTTTGTGAAAATAAATGCAAGCAACGAAAGCTGTTTCAATTATTTTCTAAAAAAATGAAGGTTGAACGCAAAATTATACGACCATGAAGTTTCGAAAGCTGTTTTTAATATCAATACTATCCTGTACTTCCCTTACGTTACTTGCAGATTCCGGTATCTACATTTGCGGACATTTTAGAAGAGACCGAACCAAGACGGTAGCCGCGTTAAAATCTTCCGGATTCACTTTTGGAATTTTATTCAATATACATGTCGAATCCGATGGAACCTTGACAACTGACGGAGAAGTGATTTGCAAAGATGGGAAGTATGTTTTTGATAAAGTCGTGGAGGGCTATCCAAATGATATTGCGCAAGAGAACTATATTGACGATGTGGTTTCGTTACTTTCAGGCAAAACATCCCTACAACGCTTGGAATACTGCATCGGTGGTTGGGGAAATCATGCCTACAAAAACGTTACCGACTTGATTAATTCGCAAGGAACAGGTACTTCCGGTATTTTGTATAAAAATTTTAAAGCCTTAAAAGATGCTATACCCGAAGTAATCGCCATAAATAATGACATCGAACATGATTACTACGCGAACACACAATCCCAATTCCATAGTATGCTTTACGATATGGGCTTCAAAACGACCATCGCTCCTTATACCAACAAGTCGTACTGGGAGAGTTTTGTAACCAAAGTCGAAACGGCTCGCCCCGGAGCGATTGATAGAAACTACCTACAATGTTATGGTGGCGGAAGTGGCAATAATCCTTCCGACTGGGAAATTGGCAATCTGCCGGTTTATGGCAGCCGAGACATTGAAGCCAATCCCGGACTTACTTACCAAGAGATTGTTGACGTGATGACTAATTGGAAAAATAACGCGGGAATAGCCGGGGGATTTTACTGGAACTACAATTACGACCGAGATTTGAAGAAATTTTCTGCTCCGATTAACGATGTTTTTGGAGACGGCAATGTCGAAGACCGTAGCAGAATTGTTGCAATGGTATATCCCGAAAAGCATTACAACACCCCACAGACAAATTTTGTATTCGGAAGCTACAACAAAGTACAAATACAAGATACCGGATTTGATATCAGCCATTTGGCGAGTATAAAGCTGAAAGAGAATGTGAGAATGGTTCTTTTTACCGGCGATTTGTTCAGTGGTGATTCTATCGTTGTCAACTCCGATACAAATGATGTTTCCGCGATTGTTGGAGCAAAAAAAATAAACTCGTGGAAAATTCAAGCGAAACCCATTGACGGTATTTCGGGGAAAAGCTTTTTTATCAAAAACAAACAAAGCGGCTTCGTACTCAAACCTTCCCGAAACAATACAAATACCACCATTTTTCAAATGGATCCGGATACGACTCAATACAGCATCTGGCAATTTGAACCCCTTGAGAACGGATTGTACAAAATTATAAACAAAGGAAGCAACAGAGTGCTACAAACGGTAAACAATGATCAATCTCACTACCTTCATGATGGTTTGAGTATCGTTCAAGACATGTACGACGGGAGTTCCAATCAGCGGTTTATCATCCAACAAAATAACGACAACTCGTTCAAATTAATTCCGTTAAGTAGCTTGAAGTATGTAGGAATCGCTGATTACAATCAATTGACAAAAAATTCAATTCCCGTACAACGAAAATCAATCACGGCTCCAAGTACCGATTGGATTTTAACGCCTGCCGAAATTCAAAACTCGATCGACAATACCGACAGCGATGGCATTAAAATCTATCCCAAAATAGCAAAAGACCACATAACGATTGATGCTACAGAATCCATTTTTCGACTAAAGATAATTGATGCAAAAGGACAAACTCTCTTTAATAAACAAGTAAAAAGCGGTAATATAGACATTTCCAAACTCGCGAAAGGAATTTATATCCTACAAATAAAAACAAATAAACAAATTCAAACGGCAAAAATCATCAAATCATAACCATCAATCAGCACTCATATACAAACACGAAAATCAAATATTTAACCACACATAAATCATGAAAATCAGAAGGCGCTATCTATTATTGACTACGCTATCAATTTATATGGGGCTGTTCCAGAGTCAATTAATTGCAGATAACTACATCCGTAACCGAGCTCCACTAATTGAAACCCCTTTTATTCAATTACCCGTTGGTTCGGTTAAAGCCGAAGGTTGGCTGTTAAAGCAGCTCATTTTGCAAAAAGAAGGGTTAACAGGACACGCTGAAGAATTGTACAGCGGCGCGAATGATTTAGGCACCGGTAGCGATTGGCTTGGCGGAATAGGTGACAGCTGGGAAAGAGTACCTTACTACACGAAAGGACTTGTAGCACTCGCCTACGTACTTGACGATGCCGAACTAAAAGCCAAAGCGCAAAAATGGCTTGATTGGACACTGAATAACCAGCGCAGAAATGGGTATATCGGTCCATTGAACAATAACGATTGGTGGGCACGTATGCCGATGCTCTATGCGATTCGCGATTACTACGAAGCGACAAATGATGAACGCGTTATCCCCTTTTTCACGAAATACTTCCAATACCAAAATAACACGATAGATTCTCAAAAACTGAGTAGCTGGGGAAAATCACGAGCCGGAGATAATATCGACATCGTATTGTGGCTGTACAATCGAACCGGAGACGTATTTCTATTAGAACTGGCAGACAAGCTGAAAGATCAGTCTTACGATTGGACGAACATCTACACTTACAACAAGTTTAATTACTTCGGAAAAGATTTTCAACCCAAACACAACGTGAATATACCGCAAGCCATGAAAATGCCGGCAATTTACTATCAACTGTCAAAATCTGTAGCGGATAGAGATGCTTATTTTCACGGAAAGAATCACTTGATGTGTGATCACGGACAGCCCTGTGGGATGCAATCAGGCAATGAGATGCTTGCCGGAAAATCGTCCTTGACGGGATTAGAACTCTGCTCCGTGGTAGAACAAATGCAGACAAGCGAAACTGCTCAAATGATTTTGGGCGATCCGTCAATCGGCGACCAACTCGAAAAAGTAGCTTTCAACGCACTACCCGGGGGACTTACCAACGATATTAAAGCACTACAGTATTATCAGCAAACCAATCAGGTTATCAGTAAATTCGGTTACTATGGATTTGGTCAGAATTATGATAACGGGAACATGCCAAGTCCCTATTCCGGCTACGGTTGTTGCAGATTCGACTTTCACATGGGCTGGCCCTATTTCGTAAAAACAATGTGGGCGGCAACCGCGGAAGACGGTCTTGCCGCCATGGCTTATGGTCCCTGCTCGGTTACGGCAAAAGTAGGAAACGGAGTAGAAGTTACGGTAGATGAATCGACCGATTATCCCTTTGACGAACAACTGATATTCACAATGTCGGTATCTAATCCGGTATCATTCCCTTTAAAATTACGCATTCCGGCATGGTGCAAAACACCGCAATTATGGGTAAATGATGTCATTCAAGATGAAGTGATTCCCGGTACTTTTCACACTATAGACCGCACATGGCAAAATGATGATAAAGTAACTCTCCTACTCCCCATGACCATTCAAATCCACGAAGAAGTAAATAACGCCGTAAGCATTCAGAGAGGACCTATGGTATATTCACTGCTCATTGAAGAAGATTGGGCTATTCGCAACGATTACGGAAACGGGTTTCACGAAAGTGAAGTTTTACCGACAACACCCTGGAATTATGCCCTGTTAATTGACAAGGATAATCCGGACGAGTCCATTCAAATCAACAAAAAATCCATGCCCGAAAATCCTTTTGAGGCAGCGGTAACCCCGGTAACACTCACTTTAAAGGCAAAAAAAATTCCAACATGGAGTTACGCCTTTAATGAACGAATCGCGACCGACCCGCCGTATGGTCCGTTAGAATCTTCCGAAAAGATTGAACAAGTAACCCTCATTCCATACGGTTCCGGTACACTCCGAGCGACTGTACTGCCTGTTATCGGGACTAATAAACTGGCAGAAACATCTTTTGAAGAAGATTTCTCCACCGGTCAACAAGGTTGGGTACAATACGGAGGTAGCTTTTTCATCGATAATGGCGAATACAACGCGACAAATATCGAAGGTGGCAACCTTGGTTCAAAATCGGTCGTTCCGGCAACTCAATTCGACGACTTCATCTTCGATGCAAGAATAATGGTTAAAAGCGAAGGCGATGCCGGAGTTATTTTCAGAGCAAGCCGACTGTCTTTCGGTGCGGATGAATACAACGGATATTATTTCGGAATCAGTAGTTCCGCTAAAAGAATAGAGCTCGGAAAAGCCGATGGGATGTGGACATCCCTGAAAACGGCAAACATGGATATTTCTTCCAATCAATGGTATCAAATTCGGATAGAAGCCGTTGGCGAAGCTATTAAGATATATGTAAATGACATGACGACTCCAAAACTTGAATATTCCGACACTTCCTTTACCACCGGCTGTATTGGCGTCAGAGCGTATAGAGCGCAGGCTTCTTGGGACGATATACACGTCAATGCTTTGTCCACAGGACTGAAAGAAAAAAAAATCGCGGGTGTTCTAAAAGTATTTCCGAATCCTGTACTTTCAAGCATGACGGTACTTTCTCCTCTGAAAGGAAAAATAACCGTATTCAACTCATCTGGGAAACAAGTTTATGCTTCTTTTATTCCCCTTGGAACATCTAATCTTAACACCGAAAGTTATCCGTCCGGTATTTACCTTATTAAATTAACGACCATTGCAGGCACCTACAGTACGTGTTTCGTAAAAAGGGAAATAAGTTGACCTAAAAAAATGAATAGAATCCCGTATATTCCAAGACAATATGATAAATAAGAAATAGGTACATAAAACGATCAAAAATAAAGACAAATAATTATTCAACAAATCAAAAAGAAAATGAAAAAAACAATCATTCTACTATCAGCAATTCTACTGACAAGCAATCTTTTCCCCCAGTGGGAGTCGCAAGGCGACAAATTGAAAACGAAATGGGCGGAAACAATGGATGTAAACAACGTGCTGCCCGAATACCCACGACCCATTATGGAACGTAGCGACTGGAAAAATCTAAACGGATTGTGGGATTATGCGATTCTTCCCGTTGGACAGAATGAACCTGAAAAATTTGACGGAAAAATTCTCGTCCCTTTCGCCGTAGAGTCGAGCTTGTCCGGCGTAATGAAAATGCTTGGAAGCGGGAATGAATTGTGGTACAAACAGTCGTTTACAATTCCGTCCAACTGGAAAAACAAAACCATTCTACTGCATTTTGGAGCTGTGGACTGGAAAACGGAAGTTTTTCTAAATGATATAAAAATAGGAACGCACACCGGTGGCTACACACCGTTCAACTTCAATATTACTCCCTTTTTAAAATCCGGAACGCAAAAATTGGTCGTAAAAGTCTGGGATGGCACCGATGAAGGATACCAACCCAGGGGGAAACAAGTCCGCAATCCGGAAGGAATCTGGTACACGCCGGTATCCGGCATCTGGCAGACAGTCTGGCTTGAACCGGTCAGTAACAAACACATTACCGAAGTAGTAACCACACCCAATATAGATACGCAAAAACTAAAAATCGATGTCGCGACAAAAAACACCAATCCGGCTGATATCGTTGAAGTAATTCTCAAAGACGGTAATCAAGTGATTGCTTCCGGAAAATTTGCAAATGGACAAAATTTGGAATTAGGTATTCCCAATATGAAACTTTGGTCTCCCGAAAATCCTTTTTTATATGACATGGAAGTAAATCTTTACGAGAAAGGTAAACTTCAAGACCGGGTAAAAAGTTATACCGCCATGCGGAAAGTATCGACAAAAAGGGATAAGCATGGTATTGTCAGAATGCAGTTGAACAACAACGATTACTTCCAATTTGGACCCCTCGACCAAGGATGGTGGCCCGACGGACTTTATACGGCTCCAACCGATGAAGCGTTGCTATATGACATAAAAAAAACGAAGGATTTTGGATACAACATGATTCGTAAACACGTGAAAGTTGAACCGGCAAGATGGTACACACATTGCGACCGAGAAGGAATTCTTGTTTGGCAGGATATGCCCAATGGCGGACATTCTCCACACTGGCAAAACAGGCAATATTTCAATGGTACCGAAATAATTAGAACACCTGAATCGGAAGCTAACTACCGAAAAGAATGGAAAGAAATCATGGATTATTTGATGCCATATCCCAGTATCGTAGTTTGGGTACCTTTTAACGAAGCTTGGGGACAATTCAAAACCGTGGAAATTGTAGAGTGGACAAAAAAACACGATCCACAACGACTTGTTAACCCGGCAAGTGGCGGAAACCATTACCGTACCGGCGACATGCTGGATTTACACAACTATCCGGGACCCGATATGTACCTGTACGATGCCGAACGGGCAAACGTACTCGGCGAATATGGCGGAATAGGACTACCCCTCAAAGATCATTTATGGCAACCCGATCGTAATTGGGGATATGTTCAATTCAAAAATTCAAAAGAAGTTACTGACGAGTATGAAAAATATGCCGAACGACTTAAAAGTTTCATCAAAACCGGATTCTCGGGAGCAGTATATACCCAAACCACCGATGTGGAAGGCGAAGTAAACGGACTGATGACTTACGACCGAAAAGTAATCAAACTCGAAGAAGAACGGCTAAAAAGGATAAATCAAGAAATTATCGGCACCTTGAATAGTAAATAAATTTAATCGGATGAAACAGCCATGTAAAAATAACTTTGACACACAAGGGGATGATTAATGGCGTGTTACATGTGTCCTTAACGTAAAAGAATAAATTTTAAACACATGAAAAAACTCTTTGTATTCTCACTAATCGCTCTCTCGCTTTTTTCTTGTGTAAAAAAGGAGAACGCGGTCAGCCTGACCAATCCCTTGAACGTCGAATTTGGCGATCCATTCATCCTTCACGCTACGGATGGAAAATACTACATGTATGGCACTTCCGGAAACTTAAACGGCTTCAAAACCTATTCATCAACCAATTTGACAGATTGGGTTGACGAAGGTCTGATTTATACCGGAGCCAATGACAGCTCGTGGACGGTCGATTGCTTTTGGGCGCCTGAAGTGTACGAAAAAAACGGTAAATACTACCTTTTTTTCAGTGCCAATTGGAAAGAAAATCCGACAAACGAACTTGAAAATTTCCGAATCGGAGTTGCCGAATCCGATAATCCGACCGGACCCTTTGTGGAAATGTACGACCGTCCGGTGTTCGACCCCGGCTATCCGATTATTGACGCGAATCTTTATTTTGACGACGCCAATGGGAAAGTCTATTTATACTATTCGCGCTGTTGCTACAAACACCCCGTGGAAAGTGAAATCTCTGAATGGGCAAAAAAAAGAGGTTTGTTTGAAGAAGTCGAAGAAAGTTGGATTTACGGAGTTGAACTAAAACCTGATTTCTCCGGGGTAATCGGCGAACCGGTACTTCTACTTCGTCCACCGGTAACCATGGACGATGAGCAAGCCGAATGGGAAAGCCGTTCTGTTACCGCAAAAGAAGTGAATCGACGCTGGACGGAAGGATCGTACATCTTTAAACACAACAACCTATTTTACATGATGTATTCCGCTAACTTCTTTGGAGGAGAGTATTATGCCGTGGGCTATGCTACGAGCGAAAGTCCGCTCGGACCATTTGTAAAAGCGGATAACAATCCCGTACTACAGAAAAATACCGAACAAGGCGGGGACGTAACCGGTACCGGACACAACATGGTTCTCAACCTATCAAATGACAGCATGTATTGCATATATCACGGGAGGACAATCAAAACCGGCGATCAGAGAGTCGTATTTATCGATAAAATCGAAATTGACGCGAACGGAAAGTTAGTCGTAAAGGGACCAACCACCCACGAACAAAAGATTACTTTTTAATCGACAAAACACAGACAAAATAAGTGGCAAGAAAAATCTCGCCGCTTATTTTTTGCTATCTAAAAAATTTATTTTGTAGAAAACTTATATATACAAGTTTGCGTGTAGGTCTCGCCGGGGTTCAAACGCGTGGACGGAAATTGGGGATGATTCGGGCTATCCGGAAATTTTTGTGTTTCCAAAGCCAGACCTTCCCGATAACTCAACAATTTTCCATATTTCCCTTTTACCTTTCCATCAAAGAAATTTCCGCTGTAAAATTGGATACCCGGTTGATCCGACCAAACTTCCATAACACGTCCAAATTCGGGTTCAAAAACCGTTGCGTCGTGCTTTATTTCTGTCAGATTTTCTTTGCTGACAACCCAGTTGTGATCATAGCCGGAGCCGTTTTTCAGTTGCTGATTTTCAACTTCGATTCGCTCGCCAATCGGAGTTGCCGTTCTAAAGTCAAACGGAGTACTGTCAACCGGAAGAATCTCGCCTGTCGGAATAAGCACGCTATCGACCGGTGTGATAAAATCGGCGTTCAAAGTCAATACATGATTCAAAATCGTTCCATTCCCTTCTCCCCTTAAATTGAAAACACCGTGATGAGACAGATTGATAACCGTAGCCTTATCGGTCGTAGCTGTATAAACGATTTTGAATTCATTCCGAGGGGTCAAAGTATAAGTCATTTCGTAATTTACGGTACCGGGATACCCTTCTTCGCCATCCGGCGAAACATAAGTCAACTTGATTTCATGCTCGTTTACACTTGCCACATTCCACACAACCAAATCCAATCCTTGGATTCCACCGTGCAAAGACTGTCCATTATTATTTACAGGAACCTTGTACGTTACACTATCCAGCGTAAATTCTCCTTTCGCAATCCTATTCGCGTACCGACCCACTACCGGACCCAAGAAACGTTCGCCTTTGTAGTGAATATAGCTGTCGATATTATCATACCCCAACACAATATCTTCATATTTCCCGTTTCTATCCGGTGTCCAAAGTGTTACTACCCGACCGCCTAGATTAGTAACCTGCATGTAAACACCGTTGCCGGATGTCAAATTGTATAACGCAACATCCTTACCATCCAATTGTGTAACGAAATTCGCCGTATCAAGTAATTTCACATCACTTGGAATTTCCTTCTTGCAAGCAAAAAGCCCGATTGATACTAAAAATACAATTAAAATTCTTTTCATGTTTTATTTTTTTCGGTTTGAAAATTTAATTTTTTCAGACATCAAAATTAGTGAAATTTACACAAAAGAGCTAACTTTTCGAAGAATAAACTTCTATTTTGATTGCATTTTATAATCGCAAAATCAAATTGTACGTAAATTAAAAACAAATTGTACGAATTTCATGGCAAAGGTAATAAAAAAGGTAGCGTAGTGCTACCTTTTGTTTTATACGTTTAATTCAAATTTTGCTGCATTACCTGCCAGTAGCTCCTTTGTTGCTTCGAGATTGTTCTCGTAGATGTGAATATTCCCAAGATTGAGCGTAATTGATTTGAGCGGTAAATCTATCTGCCGAGCTATCAAATATAAGTGATAGATG
>JBKEBE010000058.1:0-24465 GCA_047973025.1 Paludibacteraceae bacterium | reverse complement strand
ACATCTTGGTTGCTCACCCACTTGCGCCAAAGATTTTCACGGCGAAAGAAGTTCAATACTTGGAAACCATCCAAGAACTTTACCGTCAGCAGGAAGAAATGTACTTTACCCGCACCAACAGCATCGTCCGGCGCATTGTTTCCATCCATCAACCCTTTATCCGCCCCATTGTCAGGGGAAAAGACGCAAAGAAAGTAGAGTTTGGTTCCAAAATAAACGTAAGCCTGATGAACGGCTATACGAGAATAAATCAATTTGATTATGATGCGTTTAATGAAAGCCTGTATGTCAAGTTTCATAACGTTATTGATAGCATTTGGGGACTTTATGGGTTTTTATCTGAGGTAAGAGACCTGCACAATGTCGTTTCATTGCCGGATAGATATTTTCGGGAGTATTTGTTGTGTAAATTACGTTTAGAAAATGTTACAATGTACTACCACCGTTTACAAGCACCTCAATATTGGGTAGAGTATCGGTAACAGCGGAGAAATCTTCGTTGCTTTTTGTAATATGTACCTCTTTTTTTTCGAAAACAAAATTACCTCCATTTCTCTCTTTAAGCAAATACACATTAACAGAACCTTCTGATTTTATAAATGCCGAGTTTGGGAGGGATTGGTAATTATCGTTCGAAATGATAACTTTAGCTTGTACGTATCCTTCATTTATAAATGGTTTGTCCGGCGTTGTTTTCATATTGGCAATACAATCTATGGTTTTAGTTTCGGGATGAATAGTTTTACCTACCGATACCAGTTCCGCCAAAAAGTCTTTTTTATTTTCCGCGTATATTAAAGCGAACGAGTTGTCCGGGCTTTAAACGATAAACGTCATTTTCGAAAACCGAAAGTTTCAATTGCGATTTGCTATCGTTCAGTATTTCGGCAATTTCGGTGGTCATATCAACAACCTTGTGAAACTTGACATTTAATAGCATAAAATAGAAATTATTGCGTAACTTTGTCGCGAATTTATAATTTAATAGTAAAATCAATGGCAATTTATAGTGTAATTACCGGAACCGGAAGCTATGTTCCGCCCGTTGAAATGAAAAACGAAGATTTTCTTTCGTATGAATTTTATGATGATTCGGGTGAACCAATATCTACTCCAACCTCACAAATAATCGAGAAATTTAAGGATATTACCACTATCGAAACTCGGCGATATGCTTCGAAAGAACAATCTACTTCGGATTTAGCGCTATATGCTTCTCAAAATGCGATTGCGGACGCGGGTATTGACAAAGAAGAACTTGATTACATTCTTGTAGCCCAAAACTTTGGCGAGACACACGCAGGAAGTATCAGCATGGAGATGTTGCCAAGTTTGGCGTCGCGGTTAAAAGCCAAATTACAAATTAATAATCCCTTTGCTGTTGCCTATGATATTGTTTTTGGCTGCCCCGGATGGGTTCAGGCAATGATACAGGCTGATTATTTTATCAAGTCGGGAGATGCGAAAAAAATTCTGGTAGTTGGAGCAGACATCTTATCTCGCGTATCAGACCCCCACGATCGCGACAGCATGATTTACGCTGATGGAGCCGGTGCGGTTATACTGGAAGCTCATGAAACACAAACTCCGGTCGGTATGCTTGCGCATATCTCCCGAAGCGATGCCATAGAATATGCGGACATGTTGTTTATGGGGCGATCGTATAAAAAAGATGTCGCCGAGAAAAATGAACTTTACCTGAAAATGTATGGTAGAAGGTTGTACCAATATGCTTTAGAGCTGGTTCCATCAGCCATCAAAGCCGGATTAGATAAAGTGGATATTCATATTGATAAGGTAAAAAAGGTGTTGATTCATCAAGCAAACGGAAAGATGGATGACGCGATATTGAAACGTCTATACAGGCTTTATGGTATCAAAGATGTGCCATCTGATGTAATGCCAATGAGTATTTCGTGGCTTGGTAATTCATCTGTCGCTACGGTGCCTACGTTACTTGACTTAGTCGCTAAAGATAACATGGAAGGTCATGCAATCGGTAGTGGCGACATTATCGTTTTAGCTTCGGTAGGCGCGGGGATGAATATAAATACTATCGTTTACAAACTCCCTTAAAGGAATTTCGTACTTCAAAAAGCGGAAATCAGTGAACGTAACACTTGGTTTTGCGCTTTATATCGAGAGCCTGCGTGCGACGCTGACAGCGTAAAGAATACCACGCCAAAAATTAAGACCAAATTTGTTTTTCACTCAAGTTGAGCATACGCGACATTGTAAAACGGTTGAAAGGTTGTATTTCTCGAATGTTGCCACACAGGAATTTCCGGAACTTCATCATCGTTAGTGGGGAGTAATCATCTCTGATGGCAATGGCTACTTGAGTCCCACCGGTCAGTTGACTGAAGCCGTGTCAAAATCCGATATACTATCATTTGACGCGATCAAAGGCAATTCTTTTATTCTGATTCCACACAAGTTTTGACGATTACAATCATCCGGTAAAATGGTCATCCATCCTATGCAAGCTGTTGCGTTATATAGATTTGTTATTCTTTAATGTAACATCTTGTTCTAAAATAAGGTTCTTTTTCGTAATTATCCCAAATTCCCACAGCGTTTACGTTAGATTCGAGCTGACCGGTGGATATGGCTGTTTTCACTTTTCGCTCGATTGCGACTTCATTCATCGCCGCATAGTAGAGCGAATGAATACCCTTGTGTTGCCATTCGGGAATAACGCCGTTAAAGTACAAATCAATCTTATCATAACTCTTCAGAGCCTTTAGAATGTGGATAAAGCCGAAAGGGAAGAGCCGACCGTTCGCTTTTTTAAATGCTTCAGAGAGCGAAGGCATGATGATTCCGAAACCTACGACCGTATCATGCTCGTCGGTTAAAAAACAAAGCAACTCCGGACGCGCGAAACCAAAATAAGCATCCGTATAGTATTTGATTTGCCGCGGATTTAATTCGGTAAATCCATACAGATCTTTGAAAGACGCGTTAATGCCGTTAAAGAATCCGGGCAGGTATTTGCGGATTTCCTTTTTTGTCTTAGGAACAATCGTTTTTACTTTGTACTTTTCGCTAATCAGTTTGTTGATACGTCCTATTTTTTCCGGAATAGGTTGAGACGCGTTAAACTTCAACTGTATCCAATCTACCGATTTCCGAAAACCGTGTTTTTCCATGTGTGCGGGAGCATAAGGAAGATTGTACGCGCTGGTTATTGCCGGCTCATTTTCAAAACCCTCGACCAGCATCCCTTCTGGGTCAAAGTCCGTAAAACCGAGCGGACCGTGAATACCCGACATCCCTTTTTCGTTGCCCCATTTTTCAGCCACATCCAGCAATGCCTTAGATACTTCTTCGTCATCAATAAAAGCAATCCAGCCAAAACGGGTTTTTTTGTCATTCCATTTCGCGTTTGCTTTGCGATTGATGATCGCGACTATGCGTCCCACTACTTTTCCTTCTTTGTAGGCTAAGAAAAAGGCGGCTTCGCTAAATTCAAACGAAGGATTTTTGCTTTTATCAAACGTATTCCACTCATCAAAAATTAAGGGTGGAACCCAGTTTTTATCATTTTTATAGAGGTCAAAAGGAAACATGATGAATTGCTTCATTTCCTTTTTGCCGATAGCTTCTTTAATGGTAATCAAAGTTGTAGAGTATTTAAAAAGTTATAATGCAAAGATATGAATTTTTTTAGAAAAACGATAGTTGATTTTAGTAGGCTAATATAACTTAGCCGAAAATAAACGTTTAACTGAAATGTGTTGATATTTGTTAAATTTACGACTACGGATTGAATTTTATTTATTTGGTATTTTCTACAACGGATTTTTTTTTAATTTTGCATGGAATAAATATCATGAGTGCAGAGATAGAACATACCGGAGTTATTTCGAGTGTCGAAACAGGCAAACTACACGTGCGGATTTTACAGCAGTCTGCTTGTAGTGCCTGTCATGCCAAAAGTGCTTGCACTACTATTGATAGCCAAAATAGAGAAGTTATTGTTGAAAATGTTGATGGAAATTTTCAACTCGGTGAAACCGTAAAACTTTATGGTAAAACTTCGGATGGGCTATTGGCAGTTTTACTTGTTTTCATCATTCCATTCGTACTTATTCTCCTTTCGTTATTTTTCTTTCGTTATACATTTGAAAACGAAGTGTTCACAGCACTTGTCTCACTTCTCATGCTTGTGCCTTACTATTTCGTACTTTCACGACTAAATAAAAAGTTTAGCAAGAAATTTTATTTTTTTGTTGAGAAAATTCATAACACAAGTCCCCCTACTTCCTGAAAGATGGTTTGACCATCCTTTATGTTTCTTGAAATCTATATTACAACTTTTCAGATTAAGTTTCCCTGTTATTACACTTTTTTCGGATAAATAATGAAGTAGATATTGAACGATGAACGTAATTTTTTCTTCCATATTGATTCTCGCGCTTGTCGGTATATTGCTGGCAGTTTTGATATATTACGTATCCAAAAAATTCTACGTTTACGAAGATCCGCGGTACGATGAAGTAGAAGTGGCGTTACCGGCCGCCAATTGCGGTGGATGTGGATTTCCCGGCTGTCGCGGGTTTGCCACGGCTTGTGTGAATGCGGATACACTTGACAAATTGTATTGTACCGTAGGTGGAGACGATACGATGACTAAGGTCGCAACCATTCTTGGTAAAGAAGCAGTCAGTCAAGTGCCAACAACGGCAGTGGTACGTTGTGGCGGCACGTGCGAGCAACGTCCGCGTATGAACGAATATGATGGGGTTAAGCACTGTTTTATAGCGCATAATTTATATAGTGGAGAGACCGGATGTTCCTGGGGCTGTCTGGGACTTGGCGATTGTGAGTTGTCGTGTGATTTTGACGCTATAAAAGTCAATCCGATTACAAAAATTCCGGAAGTCGATGAAGACAAATGTACTTCGTGTGGTGCTTGTGTGCGAGCTTGTCCGAAAATGTTGATTGAAATACGAAAGAAAGGACCGAAATCGCGCCGGATCTATGTGAATTGTCGCAATAAGGAGAAAGGGGCGGTCGCGCGTAAATCCTGTGAAGTAAGTTGCATCACTTGCAACAAATGTTTCAAGGTTTGTCCGCATGAAGCCATTACGATTGAAGAGAATTTGGCGTTTATTCATGACGATAAGTGCAAACTTTGCCGTAAGTGCGTAGAAGTGTGCCCGACAAATTCCATCGTAGAATTAAATTTTCCACCACGGAAAGAGAAAAAAACAGTACTTGAAGCCATTGAAGGATGAGCATTCATTGTTTCGACACGGAAACGAATAGAAATGATTTAAATAAGAAATTTTAAGTGGTGTATAAAAGAATTTTCCCTTTTGGGGAAACCTTGGCGTAATCATGTTGAAATCATTCAAAATAGGAGGTATTCATCCGGCGGAAAATAAACTTTCAGTCGGTGCTAAAATACAGGTGGCAGTCATCCCAAATCAGGTAGTCATTCCATTGGCGCATTACAGCGGTCGTCCAAGTGAAGCCGTTGTAAATCGGGGAGACTTGGTAAAAGTAGGACAGTTGATCGGAAAAGCCGATGGCTTTGTATCGGCTAATGTACACTCGTCGGTCTCGGGTAAGGTGCGCAAAGTAGATGTGCAATTGGATGCTTCGGGTTATAAACGTCCTGCGGTATATATTGACGTTGAAGGAGATGAATGGATTGATACGATTGACAGAAGTCCTGAATTGATGCGGAATTGCGATTTGACAAAAGAACAAATTTTAGAAAAAATCCAATCTGCCGGCATTGTGGGGTTGGGAGGAGCCACTTTTCCGGCACATGTAAAACTTTCGCCACCACCGGGGAAAAAAACCGAAGTATTGATAATCAACGCGGTGGAGTGTGAGCCTTATCTTACCTGCGATCATCAATTGATGTTGGAAAAAGGGGAAGAAATCGTAGTAGGAGTTACCATTTTGATGAAAACATTGGGTGTGAAACAAGCGGTAATTGGTATTGAAAATAATAAAAAGGATGCCACAGCTCATTTAACCGATATAGCTAAAAATTATACCGGAATTTCTGTACAACCATTAAAAGTTAAATATCCACAAGGGAGTGAAAAACAGCTGATTGAAGCAGTTTTGAATCGCCGTGTGCCGAGCGGTCATATCCCTATTGAAGTGGGCGCGGTAGTCATGAACGTAGCCACTACATTTGCCGTATATGAAGCCGTGCAGAAAGGGAAACCTTTGATAGAGCGCGTTATGACGATAACGGGTAAGCGGGTAGCTCATCCCGGAAATTACAGGGTACGCTTAGGTATTTATTTATCCGAAGTAGTAGAACAAGCCGGCGGAGTACCGGAAGGAACCGGAAAAATTGTAGGAGGTGGTCCCATGATGGGGCGTTCGCTGATGAATCTGAATGTGCCGATGGCAAAAGGAAGCTCGGGGGTACTTTTTATGGAAGAAAAAGAAGCCTTACGTGCTTCCGATAAAAATTGTATCCGATGTGCCAAATGCGTATCCGTTTGTCCGATGGGACTTGAGCCGTTTCTGCTCATGAACCAGAGCGAACGCGAAATGTGGGACAACATGGAGAAAGACCGCGTGATGGATTGCATCGAATGCGGCAGTTGCAGTTATACGTGTCCGTCCAATCGTCCGCTACTAGATTACATTCGATATGGAAAATCTACTGTGGGAATGCAAATCAGAAACAGAAACGCAGTAAACGTATAGAGAAAATTTGAAAGGCTTAAAGAAATAGCTAAGAAATGGAAAAACTAATCATATCGCCCGCGCCGCATATTCACGGAGGAGACAGTATCGAGAAAACAATGCGGGGAGTCATTGTCGCGTTGCTTCCGGCGTTGCTGGTCGGATTTTACATGTTTGGAGTGGGAGCGTTGATTGTAACCGCGGTTTCGGTCGTGTCATGCGTTCTTTTCGAGTATTTGATACAGCGTTTTTTGCTAAAGACTACACCGACTATCGCGGACGGTTCAGCCATTGTTACCGGTTTATTGTTGGCGATGAACTTGCCATCGAATATTCCTTTCTGGATTGTGATTTTGGGTGCGTTGTTCGCTATCGGCGTTGCCAAGATGAGTTTTGGTGGATTGGGAAACAATCCTTTCAATCCCGCGTTGGCAGGTCGGGTATTTTTACTCATATCCTTTCCGGTAGCCATGACTACCTGGTCCCAACCCACACCCTTAACTACTCTCTATCTGGACGCTTCGACCGGAGCAACACCTTTAGCAATTCTCAGAGGAGCACCGGGCGAAGCACCTTCATTGTGGAATCTGTTCGCAGGAAACGTTGGTGGATCTTTTGGCGAAGTTTCTGTCATTGCTATTTTACCGGGGCTCATTTATTTGCTGTGGAAGAAAATCATTACGTGGCATATCCCTGTCAGTATTTTAGCGACAGTAGCACTATTTACCGGAATCCTGTACTTGACAAATCCCGAAGAGTTTATATCGCCCCTATTTCATTTACTCTCCGGGGGACTGATGCTGGGTGCGGTCTTTATGGCTACCGATTACGCCACATCGCCGATGAATCCGCGTGGAATGCTCATTTACGGAGCGGGAATAGGAATTATAACCGTTGTGATTCGTGAATTTGGCGCATATCCGGAAGGGGTTTCGTTCGCTATTTTAATAATGAACGCATTTACACCGTTGATAAACACGTATGTGAAACCAAAACGGTTCGCGAAATAAAAAAAGTCTGATTTTAGACAAATGGAAAAACTACAATCCAATTTCAAAAACATGGTGTTGGCGTTAAGTCTGATATCGGCTTTCGCGGCAGTAACACTCGCTTCGGTCTATTCGCTAACAAAAGTCCCGATTGAAGCATCCAAACAAGCCAAGCAGCAAAATGCCATTCGGGAAGTATTGCCCGATTTTGTACGATTGGGAGACGTGGAACAAATAGGAATTGAAACCGGAGACACACTTCTGCTGTACAAAGCCTACGATAAGAAAGACGCGTTTGTCGGAGTCGCGGTTGAAACGATTACGCACCGTGGTTATTCGGGCGATATTCGGCTGATGGTGGGATTTGACCCGCAAGGAAATATCGTCAATTATTCCGTATTGGAGCAAAAGGAAACACCCGGCTTGGGAACAAAAGTAGTACATTGGTTTAAGACGGAGAGTAAGAATCAAAGCATCATCGGTAAAAATCCGTCTCAAAACAAATTGACTGTATCCAAAGACGGTGGCGAAATAGACGCCATTACTGCCGCTACGATTAGCTCAAGGGCTTTTTTAGGAGCTGTAAATCAGGCTTATAGTGTCTTCTCAAAAAATACAGATTCGTCGATGGTGGATGAAAATTCAGAAAAAAATGCTTCTTCAATACCTTAGTTAGGATTGTTTTAAGCGCATACCGTAGTTCCATTAAGATAAGAGAAAAATAGGTTTCTAAAATTAGAACAATGAAAAATAGCTGTGGTTTAATTGATTATCAAAAGGGTAAGGGATTAGAAATATGAAACAATCCGGACTAAAAATATTTGTCAACGGCATATTAAAAGAAAACCCGATATTCGTGCTGGTGTTGGGGATGTGTCCTACGCTGGCTACCACATCATCCGCGATCAACGGCTTGAGTATGGGACTGGCAACTACTTTTGTGTTGCTCGGTTCTAATGTTGTCATTTCGTTGTTGAAGAATCTAATACCCGACAAAGTGCGGATTCCGGCTTATGTCGTAGTTATTGCTACTTTTGTTACCGTGGTGGAAATGGTAATGCAGGCGTATGTTCCCGCTTTGTTTGAAAGTTTGGGAATTTTTATCCCGCTAATTGTGGTAAACTGCATCGTACTCGGGCGTGCGGAAGCGTTCGCGTCGAAAAATACCATCGGAAAATCGGCTTTGGACGGCATCGGCATGGGACTTGGATTTACCTTTGCGCTGACATTGTTAGGAACGATAAGGGAGCTACTTGGCACCGGACAGGTGTTTGGTTTGAAAGTATATGGCGAAGAGTACGGTATGCTGTTATTTGTACTGGCTCCGGGAGCATTTATCGCTTTGGGTTATTTGATAGCCGTAATGAATAAATTACAGAAAAAAGTATAATCAGAGACGATTAGAACCTGTTTTGTAACATTCTGTTTGTTACCTGTAAAAAATCAATAGATTGAATTTCTAATTTAATTTGTAAATCATATATTTTTTGTAATACAATGACTTATATTCTAATCTTTATCAGCGCCGTATTTGTCAACAACATCGTGTTGGCGCAGTTTCTGGGTATTTGTCCGTTTCTCGGCGTTTCCAAACGGGTAGAAACAGCCATCGGTATGAGTGGCGCCGTAGCTTTTGTCATGACGTTGGCTACCATCATAACGTATATTGTGCAAAAAATGGTTTTGGAGCCTTTAGATATTACGTTTCTTCAAACCATTTCGTTTATCTTGATTATCGCGGCTTTGGTACAGATAGTGGAGATTGTCCTGAAAAAAATATCTCCTGCTTTGTATCAGGCATTGGGCGTATTTCTTCCGTTGATTACGACCAACTGTGCCATTCTTGGAGTTGCCATACTGGTTACCCAACAAAACATGAACCTGCTCGAAAGTGTTGTGTACGCTATTTCGACGGCTGTCGGTTTTGCTTTGGCGTTAATCGTTTTTTCCGGCATACGCGAGCAATTAAGTATGGCAAAACTTCCTAAAGCGATGGAAGGTACGCCCATCGCACTCATTACCGCGGGAATACTGGCAATGGCGTTTATGGGATTTACCGGGATTGTAAAATAGCCTATAAAGTCGTAAGCGAGAAACGGCTTAGCAACCGACATGGAGTTATAGTTGTAGAATGCCTAAATTCGGATTGCAGGATAATTAACCCCTGAGACGCTTTCTATTGATCAGTCAGAAATAGAGAAGCGTTATCCTTTTTTGCTAATCTTTTCCAACGAATTTTTATTTAGAATTTGAATATTCTTACCTTTCACATGAATCAGTCCGTCTTTATCAAATTCATTCATGATTCTGCTAACACTTTCACGAGACGCGTCAATCAAATCACCCATTTCGGATTGGGATATGGGGCAGGAAAAATGGTCCGATTCAAAGATGTTATCCGAAAAGTCCAATAACACGCCGGCAATATTTCCGCGAGACTGCTTCTGAGTCCGATCCGCGCATTTTCGAAAGGATTCCAACTCGTATTTGCTCAATTCGATAATTACGTCATACGCGAATTTTGGATTGTCGTGAATTAAACGCTTAAAGACAGTTAAATCAATAAAACAAATTTCACATTCCGAAATGGCAGACACGCTGTATTGATTTACCTTATCTCCAAAAGCGGTAGGAAGTCCGAGAAAAGTCGGCGCTTTTTTTATTTTCACAATTTGCTCGTAGGCAGGTCCCCCGATATGTATTTTCACAATCCCTTTTCGTAAAAAAGCGACATTGGTGGAGAAAGTCCCTTGCTTGATAATCGAATCGCCTTTCTTGAAAGAAACCGAAATGTGGTTTTCGTTCAACATCTCCAAGCTGCTATCATTCAGGTTGTTGAGAACTTTGGCGTTAAATGGGCAAGTGTTACATTCGTGAATCATTGTGCAAATATATGAAATGTGATTTAAATCACAAAATAGTGTAACCGACAACACGCAAAATATTTTGACAGTGATACTATAATCAGATAAATTTGCCAAAAAATCATCAATCATTTTTAGGAGAACATAATTATGGATACCAACAAAGATTTAACGCTTCAGCAATTGCAAACTCAACTCGAAGTATTGCAAAAAAAGGTAAACCGACTTGAAAACTCGAATCAAGATCAGTTGTCGATTGCCATTGTATCCGGAGATATGGATAAAATATTGGCATCAATGATTATCTCGTTGGCAGCCGCAGCCATGGATACACAGGTAAAATTATTCTTCTCGTTTTGGGCATTGGCTGCTTTGCGCGACCCGAAGAAGAAGCCGAAAGGAAAAGATTTTATCTCCAAAATGTTCGGCATGATGCTCCCAAAAAGCCGAAACAACCTGAAATTGTCCCACTTGAACATGTGTGGTATGGGACCGGTAATGATTAAGTCTTTGATGAAAAAGAAGCGCGTAATGTCGTTGGACGAAATGTTTGCGCAAGCCGCTGAATTGGGCATCGAAATAACTGTTTGTGAAATGTCAATGGATTTAATGGGTTTCAAAAAGGAAGAAATCATCGACTACCCACATTTAAGATATGCCGGTGCCACTACGTTTGTAGGCGATGGAGCCGAAAGCGCCATGCAACTATTTATCTAACCACATACAAAATATTCATAAATTACTAAATTATAATATATTATGACAACAGAAGAATTAAAAAGTTTAGAAGTAGCAAAATCCGTTGACGCACGCGGTACTGCTTGCCCGGGTCCACTGTTGGAAGCCAAGAAAGCAATCGGAACAATCGGCGAAGACGATGTGATGGAAGTTTTATCCGCGGACGAAGGAACGAAAGTAGATATTCCCAAATGGTGTAGCAAACAGGGACACGAATATCTCGGATTCGTGGAAGAAAACGGATATTTTAAAATCTATTTAAGAAAACAATAGATTGATTTTGCGTTGATTCGTTGATTATCGGATTGACGAATCAACGCATCGGACTTTTATACAGCAGTTCATCTCATGCTCGCTAAAACGCAAAAATTAAAAAATGGCTATCGCGAATAAAAAAACAGCAAAAATTTTAGTTTTTTCTACGGAAAAAATTTCGGATCCGGCTATTGACATGGCAGGATTGTTAAAATTACACTATCCGCCAACGGTATATACCATCTCACTGCCTTGCTCAAGCGGTATCAAATCCAAATGGATACTGCAAGCCTACGAAAAAGGTTTCGATGGCGTTTTTATTGCGGCAGACGGCACGGACTGCGTCTATGGCGAAACCTGTACCGAAAAAACGGGGAAAATTGTTTCCAGAACGCATGAGCTTATGAAGTCAAAAGAAATTGATCCGGCTCGTTTGCGTATGGCGGCGATTTGTTCGGTTTGTAGCGAATCATTCGTAAAACAAATTCGAACGTTCAACGAATATTTACTCAAAACATTACACCCTGAATCGTGAATACCGAAAAAAATAACCTGAAATATGACGCGGTAGTAATAGGAGCCGGCATAGCCGGCGGCGAAGCCGCGTTAAACTTAGCAAACTCCGGATACAAAGTACTGCTGGTAGAGAAAGACGATAGTGTCGGCGGAAAAATGATTTTGTTGAGTAAAGTTTTCCCTACCCTTGATTGCTCGGCTTGCATCACTACGCCAAAGTTCTCGGAAGTATCCCGCCATCCGAACATAACCTTGTTTACGGGTAGCCGTGTAAGCGATATTCGACGAGTAGGAAATCGGGAATTTACCGCTACCCTACGCAAGAAACCCCGTTATGTCCACGTTGAAGACTGTACTGCTTGTCAAAAATGTGAAGAAGCCTGTCCGGTAAATGTCAGAGACCAATACCAATACAACCTGATAGGACGAAAAGCGGCTTATATCCCTTTCTCAATCTGTAGCCCCAAATCGGCTGTAATAGACCTTGACAACTGCACACTTTGCGGAGCTTGTGAACGCGTATGTCCGACAAACTGCATCGACTTTACCATGGAAGAAGAAACCTATAACTTACAGGTAAAAACAGTCGTACTCTCCACCGGATTCAACTTGTTCGACCCGCTGAAAATACCCCGTTACGGTTACGGTGTATTTAAGAATGTGCTTACTTCCATGCAAATGGAACGTCAGATAGCTCCCACGCGTCCCTACAATACCGTGTTACGTCCCGGAGACGGCAAAATGCCGGACAAAATAGCCTATGTGCTGTGTACCGGCTCGCGTGATGTTTCGGTCGGAAATCCCATTTGTTCGCAAATCTGCTGCATGTATTCCATCAAGCAGGCGCAACTATTGATGGGAGCCTTACCCATGACGGATATTACGATTTATTATTTAAATATCCGTTCCTTCGGTAAAGGTTTTGAAGAGTTTTACGAACAAGCGAAAGGGATGGGGGTAAACTTTGTCAAAGGAAAGATAGGAAGAATTACAGAAAAAGAAAACGGTAACCTCACGCTTCGCTATGAAGACATCAACGCCGGCAGACTCAAAGAGTCGGAACACGACTTGGTGGTACTTTCTGTAGGTTCGTTGCCAAATTCTGAAGCCGGCGGCATGTTCGCCGATGGGCTTAGGTTAGACAAATTCAACTTTGTGGATCAGGTTGACTTAATGACATCGCCGTCTCGAACCAGCATTGACGGCGTATTCGTGGCAGGTACTGCTTCGGCTCCTATGGATATTCCGGATACGATTTCGTCAGCCGGTTCCGCGTCGTCGGAAGCCATCAGTTATTTAATGCAAAAAGGATAAGCACCATGGATAAAAGAATAGGAGTATATATTTGTCATTGCGGGGGCAACATTTCCGATTATGTTGATGTGGAGAAAGTGCGTCAATCCGTTGAAAATGATAAAAATATTGTGTTGGCAAAAACAACGATGTTTGCCTGCTCGGATGCCAATCAGCGGGATATGGTCGATGATATTAAGAATTACAACCTGGATGGGGTAATCGTAGCGTCCTGCTCGCCCAAACTGCATTTGGTTACGTTCCGGAATGTAACCGAACGGGGTAATTTGAACAAATACACGTATGTTCATTCCAACATCCGCGAACACTCATCGTGGGCGCATTCCGACAATAAAGAAGGAGCGACCGAAAAAGCCATTCATTTAGTAAAAGCCGCTATCGCGAAGTCTCGTCATACGCATGCGCTTGAACCCACCAAAGTGAAAGCCGAAAAAAGCGTGGCTGTTATCGGTGCCGGTGTAGCCGGACTGAAAGCTGCGTTGACTCTGGCTGAAAAAGACACGCATGTTTTTTTAATCGAGAAAGAAGCGCAGGTAGGCGGCTGGGTTGCCAAATGGAAAAGCCTCTCCATGACCGACGAAACCGGAGACGAAATTATAAAAAAATTATACGATCGCGTAAAAAATCGGCAGAATATCAGTGTTTTCTTAAATTCGGAAGTAGTGGCAAATACCGGCTCTATCGGAAATATATCGCTGAAAATCAGACAGAAAGAAGAAGAATTTGACCTGTCCGTAGGTTCCGTATTGGTCGCTACAGGATTTGAGCCGTATCAGCCGAAAGAAGCTGAATTTGGCTTTGGAAATGTCCCCAATGTGATTACCTTACCGGAATTCAAACAGCTTATCGATCATGAGAAAGATACGCTGACGTATCACGGAAAGGTAATACGGCATGTGGCTTATATTTACTGTGTGGGAAGCCGTCAGCCCGAAGGAGGAAATACCTACTGCTCGCGCTACTGCTGCACGGCTACTATCCACGCGGCTATCGAAACTCGCACGAAGTTTAAAAACATTCAAAATTACCATTTTACGCGCGGTGTCCGTTCTTATGGGAAGCAGGAATTGCTTTACGCGGAATGTCTGCAAGGGGGGGATATTTTTCTTCAATCCTACGAAGACAGTTTGCCGACCGTGTTTGCTCGAAACAATAAACCGGTTGTAAGAATTAATGATATTTTGACCGGCGGAAAGGAATTGGAAGTCGAAGCAGACTTGATCGTACTTGTAACGGGTATGGCACCACGAAGCAACAATTCGGTAGGTTCATTATTCAAACTACCCAAAGGACGCGATAAATTTTTTAATGAAATTCACATGAAGCTCCGTCCTGTAGAGACTGTGATAGATGGAGTAACCATAGCGGGGGCATGTCAAGGACCGAAAACGATTGTCGAAGCCGTAAATTCCGGCATGTCAGCAGCCGTTAAATCGTACACAAACATCAGCAAAGGGATGCTCGAAACCGATCCGCAAGTTGCGAAAATTGATGCTCAAGCTTGTACCGGCTGTGGAGACTGCTTGCCCGAATGCCCATTTGACGCCATCTCCATGCAAGAAGAAAAAGCCGTTATCAACAGTACGCTTTGTAAAGGATGTGGCATGTGTACGCCCGTCTGCGAGCCGGATGCCATTGATTTGGTCGCTTTTTCCAACGTGGAGATTATGGAAATGATTGACGCGTTAGCCTAACGCTCGGCTACGAAGAAACGACAGAATTAATTATGTTTAATTTCCGATATCAAATAACATACAACTATGGAAGGAGTTGAAAAAGGAAAAACAGCCAAATACCTACGGCAAAAAAAGGGAGTTCCCGCACACGCGACTGAAAACTTAAAGGAATATACTAAAATAAAACGTAAAATAACCGAAGCTCTTGCTGATGGCGAGTTGACAATCAAACAAGTTGCCGACAAGGTTGAAATGTCGTATTCGGACGCGCATTATTACATGATGACGCTGCTTAAATACGGTATTCTTAAAACAGGACAAATCGATGATATGGATGAGTATTTTACGTATAAACAGAACAAATAATGGCTACAATAAATCCTAAATTTGGTAAAGATTTAAAAAAATACGGAGCCTTCAATTTTAACGCTTGCTACAATTGCGGAAATTGCACGGCTGTCTGTTCCCTTTCCACTGCAGATGCTTCTTTTCCCCGAGAACTGGTTCGGTTCACTACGTTAGGACTTGAAGATGAAATTAAGACTTCGACAAAACCGTGGGAATGTTATTATTGCGGCGAATGCAGTACGCATTGTCCGCAAGATGCCGACCCGGGCGAACTGATGATGTCGCTTCGCCGATGGCTTACCGCGAAATATGATTGGACGGGTCTTTCAGGCTTGTTTTATAAGTATTTACCCGCGACAATTCTTGCCATGTTGGCTGTTTTGGCGGGAGTTATTTTCTTTGCCGATTCTGTCAGTTGGAAGTTGGAAAAAATGTTGCATTACGGACATATATTTGAAATGGTCGCCATAGCTACGGTATTTGTCGTCATTTTTATTCCTAATTTGCTCCGGATGTGGTATTTTACGATAATAAAATCCGGCACAAAAGCTTCATTAAAGACTTATATTATAGCCTTGCGAGATTTATTGGTACACATGTTTACCCAAAAACGCGCCAAAGATTGTGATGATAATCATTTCCGCTGGTTGGAGCATTTGATCTTGGTTTTTGCCTACCTGTCCTTACTTTTTACCACAGTAGTTCTTAACTGGTTCGGTACCGATAGTCTATTCGTTGTTGTTCTCGGATACTTGGAAAGCCTGTTTATTTTCATTATTACGGTAGATTTTGTAAAAGATCGTATCCAAAAGAAAAAAGCGCTCGCTAAAAAATCGCAATCTTCCGACTGGTTTTTCGTAATCTGGTTGTTGCTCATGGGACTGACTTCACTTTGTGTACGGCTGTTTATCGACTTGAATATACTTGAAACCAATAAATGGATGTACATCTTCCATCTGACAGTATTGGCGCAATGGGCATTGCTCATCGTTCCATTCGGTAAGTGGACACATTTTCTCTACCGTTCATTTGCCATGTATTTTGTAAATATAAAAGAGCTCTCAACTCCAAAAAAGAAAGCAAAGAAATAACTTGAAAGACTATTTTGGAACGTCTATTGAAGATGTTTTTTTAGGATTAAAGTGAAGATTCTATTTGATTTCATACTTTTGTCTAAACAAAACAAGGCGATTTTGACCGCCTTGTTTTGTGTCTTTTGCGAATCACGCTATTTCGTCAAACCAATTTTATTTACAAACTCCCCAATCACTTCGTCTAATTTCGGATGACCGATTTCTTCCAACTCATAATCTACTTTGGTGGAAGGTTTGTTGATTTTTACGATGCGTTGTAAATCAATCGGCGTCGCTATTACCACCGTATCGCAGTCTGTGTTGTTGATGGTTTTTTCCAAATCGGCAATTTGTTGCTTGCCATAGCCCATTGCCGGAAGTAAAGTGCCAATTCCCGGATAGGTTTTGAAAGTCTCGGCTAATTTCCCAACGACGTAGGGTCTCGGATCAACTAATTCCTTCGCGCCGTATTTATTAGCCGCGACTGTTCCGGCACCGAGTTTCATTTCGCCGTGCGTTAGGGTAGGACCATCTTCCACTACGAGCACTCGTCTTCTTTTAATCAATTCCGGTTGGTGTACGGTCAAAGGAGATGCGGCATCAATTACTACCGCCTTCGGGTTCACTTTTTCAATGCTTTCTCGCACGATTTGGATATTTTCGGGCGGAGCGCTGTCCATTTTGTTGATAACTACCACATCGGCAACTCGTAAAGTAACTTCACCCGGATAGTAGGCAAGCTCGTTTCCGGGGCGATGCGGGTCGACTACCGTAATCATCAGGTCGGGTTTGTAAAACGAGAAATCGTTGTTTCCACCATCCCAGATTATCACATCCGCTTCTTTCTCGGCTTCCCGCAAGATGGCTTCGTAGTCAACGCCCGCGTAGATTACATTGCCTCGTACTACGTGCGGTTCGTACTCTTCCATTTCTTCGATAGTACATTTGTGTTTTTTCAGGTCGTCAATCGTAGCAAACCGTTGCACTTTTTGCTCTACCAGATTTCCATAGGGCATGGGATGACGTACTGCTACCACTTTCAGCCCCATCTTCATCAAAACTTCGATAACTTTTCGCGATGTTTGGCTTTTGCCGCACCCTGTTCTTACCGCGCCAATGGCAACGACCGGCTTCGTGCTTTTGAGTTGTGTCTGTGCCGGACCGAGCAACATAAAGTCGGCTCCGGCGGCGTTTACAATGGCACTTATGCTCATCACGCGATTATAGGGTATGTCGCTGTATGCGAATACACAGATATCCGCTTTCAATTCTTTGATCAATTTCGCCAAATCCGTTTCCGAGTATATAGGAATTCCTGCAGGGTAAAGTTTTCCTGCCAATTCCGAAGGGTATTTCCTTCCATCAATGTCCGGTATTTGCGCCGCGGTAAAAGCGACTACATCGTACATCTCATTGTCTCTGAAATAGGTGTTGAAATTGTGAAAATCACGCCCTGCAGCGCCAATGATAATGACTTTTTTCTTTTTGTTTTGCATAAATAATGGTTTTTTATGTGTTCGTGTTTATTTTGCAAAGTTAAAAGATTAAACGGACTGACCAATTAAAAATCAATAAATATTTAGAAAATATGCTAAAAAATAGTATTGATATTTATCTTTGCCTTACCAAGATCATTAAGGTTTTTTTTTATCTAAACAGTTGTGTAACAGATTTATTCGGTACTTAGATTGATGACTTGAATAGCGTATGTAGCTGTATTTCGGTTGAGTTTGATTTATAGAAACGAAAAATGAAATAATACGCTATAGTACAAGTGTTTGATGAAATTTTTAGTCAGTGTGTATATAAAAAAAGAGACTATCGTCTTTCTGAGACAGTCTCTTTAATTTCTTAATTGTATAAAGGTTATTTTACAGCAGTAGCAAGGTCAGATCCTGCTTTGAATTTGGCTACTTTTTTTGCGGGAATTTTGATTGATTTTTTTGTAGAAGGGTTGACGCCGGTTCTGGCAGCACGTTTTGCAACGGAAAATGTTCCAAAACCAACTAAGCTCACTTTATCTCCTTTTTTTAGAGATGCGGTAATGCTTTTAATAGTTGCGTCAAGGGCTCTTTTTGAGTCAGCCTTGGTTAAGCCTGACGCTTCAGCAATTGCGCTAATTAATTCAGCTTTGTTCATGGTTTTTTAATTTAAGATAATTAAACATAAATTTTTCCTTACAAATGTAATGATTGTAAAATTAAAAAAAAAATATTTGTGAGATAATTCGTTCTTTTTTTGTTACTTTTCTTGATTTTGTGCTTAATAACATCATTTCTAACTTTTTTTAGTAATTTTGTCGTTCAAACAAACTGTACTTCATTATGAATAGAAACCTGCCACCTATAGTAAAAAACCTGCTTGTCATCAATTTTATTCTATTCTTGGCTGCATGGCTGCTCCCGAATATTTTGAGGCGTTGGGGGTTCAATATTCAATTGGAAGATCTGCTCGGTATGCACTATTTTGGTTCAGAAAAGTTTAACATTATTCAGGTAGTTACCTACATGTTCATGCATGCTCCGTTTCCGAATATATCTCATATTTTTTTCAATATGTTTGCCTTGTTTATGTTTGGACCAATTTTGGAACAAGTATGGGGCGGTCGAAAATTTTTGATTTATTATTTGGTTTCGGGTATCGGTGCCGGTCTGGTACAGCAGTTATTTTGGTACATCGATATGGGAAGTATATTCTCTGCTATGGATACGGCAATTTCTTCCGGAAATAGTGAAGCCCTGATTCCATATATGGATAAAATATCCCGGTATTTTAGAATTTCGGGAGATATAAGTCAAGTCCAATCCGCGGATATTTTGATGATGAAAAATCAACTTCAAAATTCGCTTTTGACGGTTGGAGCATCGGGAGCTATCTTCGGTATTTTATTGGCTTTTGGCTGGCTATTTCCGGAACAAAAGCTTTTCCTGCTTTTCATACCGATCCCAATTAAAGCCAGGTATTTTATCGCCGGATATGCCGTTGTAGAATTGTTTTTGGGCGTTTCCAGCTTCCAAGGCGACAGCGTTGCCCATTTTGCCCATTTAGGAGGCATGCTGTTTGGGTTGCTGTTGATTTTATTTTGGAAGAAAAAAGGTAAATTATATAGTCAAAACTAAAATTCAATTTATCAAGTTTTTAAAATTATTCTTAATCAGGTTTTTAGAAGATGGATTTTATAGACAATTTGAAGAGGACATTTAAGACCGGAAACATGGTAATTAAACTTATCTATGTGAACGCGGGTGTATTTTTGCTTATCAGTGCTTTTTCTTTGATAATGCAACTATTTAAGTTGAACCACATTGAGTTTACGCGCTGGTTTGCTGTACCATCTAATCTTCAGCAGCTACTTACCCATGTCTGGACACTTGTAACGTATATGTTTTATCACGAACGTTTCTTCCATGTTTTCTTCAATTTACTCGTGCTGTTTTGGTTTGGAAAAATATTCTTAATGTATTATTCCGAAAAACAATTACTTTCACTGTATATTTTTGGCGGTTTACTCGGAGCCATATTTTATATAATTGCTTATAATCTGTTCCCCTATTACGAAGCTGCCGTTTATTACAGCTTGTTAATGGGTGCTTCCGGCTCTATTCTGGCAATTTTGACCGCTTCGGCTGTGAAAGCGCCAAATATGGAAGTCCAATTACTACTCATTGGTAGAATCAAATTGAAGTGGATTGCAATTGTAACAGTTCTTATTAGCTTTTTCGGTTTAACTTCGGGTAATGCCGGAGGCGAACTGGCGCATTTAGGTGGCGCTTTAGCCGGATACTTATTTGTTGTTGGCGAAAGAAATGGAAGAGATATTACTTCTTTTATAAACGGTGTTATTGACTTTTTTGTTAACCTGTTTCGTTCACGTCCAAAAGTAAAAAAAACAACTTACCACGCTCCGAAGATGTCGTCGGAGGAATACAATCAGAAAAAAGCAGCCGACGAAAAAGCGATAGATAAAATTTTAGACAAAATTAAAACTTCCGGATACGAGAGTCTTTCGGCAGATGAAAAACGGAAATTGTTTGAACAGAAAAGATAGAACTACGCATTTCCAATCGGATAAACTCATTATTTTCAAAGTAACAGCAGATCCTTTTTCAAATATTATATCCATTCATGAAGTTTTTAAAAGGTATATTTTTACTATTAAATACTCTCGCGGTTTTTGCGCTTGTTCTGGTAAAGGTAGGCACTGTTGTTAATCCAAATACATTTATGCTTACAGCGTATCTCTCCTTGGGATTACTTCCGCTACTGATTATCAACGTCGGTTTTATTATCTTCTGGCTTTTGTTTCGCAAATGGTACTTCCTGCTTTCATTGGTAACGTTAATTGTATTCAACGGAATAGCAAGGAGTGCTTTTCCCATCCATGTTTTTAAACCGGAAATAGATACAGAAAACTATCACAAAATAAAGGTGTTGTCGTACAATACCATGACTACCGGATCACTCAAAAAACATCTTCCGGGTAATCCCAATCCTGTCATCACATACATTTTAGATACGGATGCCGATGTAGTGTGTTTGCAAGAATTTGCTTTCAGCAAAAACGAGAATCAATTCCAAGAAGATGACTTTGAGAGATTGTTCGTAGCTTATCCGCATAAACACGTTAGTTTCCAGCTTAATAAATGGAATATGAACATCGGAGTGGCTACACTTTCTAAATATCCAATTATCGAAAAAAGAAATATAGACTTCAATTCGGAGTTTAATCTGTCTATTTTTTCCGATATTGTTATTGACGATGACACGATACGGTTTGTAAATAACCACTTGGAATCCAATCGGATAACCATAGCCGATATGAAGCAAACAGCCGAATTGAGAAACGATTTATCATCCGAAAAAGTCAGTTCGCTGACAAAATATTTTTCCCGAAAACTGAGTATAGCATACAAAGTGCGTTCAAATCAGGCAGATACGATTGCTAAGTTGATCAGTGAATCGCCTTACAAAATAATATCATGTGGCGATTATAACGATGTTCCGGCTTCATATACCTATACAAAAATAAAAGGAAATCTGAAGGATGCCTTCAAAGAAACTGGCAACGGCACCGGATGGACGTTTGCCCATTCATTGTATCGATTCCGGATCGACTACATCATGTTCGATAAATCTTTTACGGTAGATGGATATAAAATGGGAAATTTAAAAACATCTGATCATTTCCCGATTCAAACTAATTTATATTTATCCAAAAATAAGTAACACGGAGCATCGAATTTTTATTAACTTTGTGATGGCTAAATGCCAAAGAAATGTAGCTATTAATCACTTAAAATCAGAATGTTATGAATGTACCTGAAAATCTAATGTACACAAAAGATCACGAATGGGTAAGAATTGAAGGAGAAACTGCCATTGTAGGAGTTACAGACTATGCTCAAAGCGAACTGGGCGAAGTCGTATTTCTCGAAATAGAAACTGTTGGAGAAACACTCGCGTCAGGTGAAGTTTTTGGCTCAGTTGAAGCGGTAAAAACTGTTTCAGACTTATTGATGCCTGTTTCCGGTGAAATTTTAGAATTTAATGCAAAACTGGAAGACGCTCCCGAATTGGTAAACGATGATCCATACGGAGAGGGCTGGATGGTAAAAGTTGCGGTTACCGACCCGGATACCGCAGCGTTGCTTACTGCTGACGAATACAAAGAATTAATTGGATAAATCCGATTAATTTCGGTTTAATTTTTAACACAATGAGTCCAAAAGTATCCATTATAATGGGTAGTACATCCGATCTGCCCATTATGAAAAAAGCGGCGGAATTTCTCGATGAAATGGAAATCCCGTTCGAAATTCACGCCCTATCCGCGCACCGTACACCCGCTGAAGTCGAAATATTTGCAAAAGGAGCAAAAGAAAATGGTGTTCAGGTAATAATAGCCGCAGCCGGAATGGCAGCTCATTTACCGGGCGTAATCGCCTCCATGACCACGCTTCCCGTAATCGGGGTACCCATCAAGTCTTCATTAGATGGTATGGATGCCTTATTGGCAATCGTTCAGATGCCCCCGGGCATTCCAGTAGCAACTGTAGGAATTGACGGCGCGCTGAATGCCGGAATTTTAGCTACTCAAATAATCGCAGTTGCCGATAAGGAGTTGCAACAAAAATTAGCCGATTACAAAGAGAACCTGAAAGAGAAAATCGTGAAAGCCAACGAAGAACTCAGCGAACTGAAATATGCGTATAAAACGAATTAATTCGTAGCCCCGATTTTAGTTCAACAAGCCGTTTCTTTTTTCGCAAATGAGCCACGGTGCTATCAGTCAACTTGCAGAATTATCAAAATCGAAACATTTAACTATCAAAATATGCAAACATTAGACAAATTTAATTTCAAAGGCAAAAAAGCCTTTGTTCGTGTTGATTTTAACGTACCGGTAGATGAAAACCAACGTATCACGGACGACACGCGTATTCGCGCGGCAATGCCGACTTTGAAAAAAATCATTGCCGACGGGGGCAGATTAATCATCGCTTCTCACATGGGACGTCCAAAGAAAAATCCAGATCCTAAATTTTCATTGAAAGTCATCGTTGACAGAGTTTCTGAACTGTTGAGTGTTGCCGTAAAATTCGCGCCGGACGCCATCGGCGATGAAACCGAGAAAATGGTCGCGCAATTGCAAGATGGAGAAGCGTTATTGCTTGAGAACCTGCGGTTTTATGCCGAGGAAGAAGGCAAACCCCGTCTTCCGGAAACAGCTACTGACGAAGAAAAAGTAGTCGCCAAAAAAGAAGTAAAAGCATCACAAAAAGAGTTTGCCAAAAAACTGGCATCTTACGCAGATGTTTACGTAAATGATGCCTTCGGGACAGCACACCGTGCACATGCTTCCACCGCTCTCATCGCCGATTATTTCGATGCCGATCACAAAATGTTTGGATACCTGATGAATAAAGAAGTAGATGCCGTTGACGCTTTGATGGAAAATCCCGCACGTCCATTTACAGCCATCATGGGTGGCTCAAAAGTTTCTACCAAAATAGAAATCATCGAAAATCTACTTACAAAAGTAGATAACCTGATTATTGCCGGAGGCATGACCTATACTTTTACCAAAGCCCTTGGGGGAAATGTAGGAAATTCCATTTGCGAAGAAGATAAACTTGACTTGGCACTTGACCTTCTCGAAAAAGCGAAGAAAAACGGGGTCAATATGGTTCTTGCTGTTGATGCGAAAATAGCGGACGCCTTCAGCAACGATGCAAACACGCAGATTGTTCCTGTCGGTGAAATCCCCGATGGTTGGGAAGGATTAGATATCGGTCCTGAAACCGAAAAAATCTTTGCAGATGTAATCAAAAAATCAAAAACTGTTTTGTGGAATGGTCCGACAGGTGTATTCGAATTTGAAAACTTCACTCACGGCTCACGTGCAGTCGGAGAAGCAGTAGCCGAAGCAACCGGAAATGGAGCCTTTTCACTCGTGGGTGGTGGTGATTCTGTAGCCTGTGTAAACAAATTTGGTTTAGTAAATGACATGTCATACGTTTCTACCGGTGGTGGAGCATTACTCGAAGCTATTCAAGGATTAGTACTTCCCGGAATTGCCGCTATTAAAGCTTAATGCCATTCCCATATAAAATAAAAGACCCGAATATTAATTTTTTATTCGGGTTTTTATTTGATCAATCGTATATGTTGTTGAATTTGGAATTAATTTTAGAATAATAATTTATTCTAAATCAAATGATTGCGATTTTATTAAACAATACTAGAAAAAAAGTTTGTATAATTTCAATAAATTATTTACCTTTGCACCCGCTTTTAGAGAAAAGGATTTCAGGGAAGGATGATGGGTAATGGGAGTCGGCGGATGATTAGTCTGAAATATTTTTGAAAAAAAAGTGAGAAATTTTTTGGTAGAGCCAAAAGAAGTATTACCTTTGCAGTCCCTTTCGTGATTGAGCGGAGCGAAGATGTTTGAAGAAGCATTTTCGGGGAATCGGTTTAAGACCCGTGATGGGGTTTAGTTAAGCGACAAAAGATGACGATATTT
>JBKEBE010000062.1:0-25725 GCA_047973025.1 Paludibacteraceae bacterium | reverse complement strand
TCTCCCGCCAATTTCTTTTCCGGTTTCTTCAGGCGATTTGCGCGACATTTTTACATAGGGGAAAACAACGAGCGTAACGTCGCCTTCAAATTCTTTTTTAGTCTTTTGAAATTGAACGGTTTTAGGATCAATAGGCTGATTGTAAATGTTTTGAACGACTTTGACAACTTCTGCTGTAAGTAGGGATTCTAAATGCATTTTTTTGATAACTTAAATATACGGTTGGCAAAGGTACTACTTTTCAAGGTATAAGTAGTGTGAAAGAATTATTTTAATATTTTAAAATCATAACATAGAATCCATGAATTAAGAATGAGATTCTTTTGAGCGTCTTTCGACTTTTCTCTCGGTTGTTTAGCCCTCTAAATGCCCTTAAAAAAAAGACAAAATCCATCTCAAAATAATTCTCAAAAATCATCAAAATAAATTTTTCCCACTACTTATTTTTCGTCTTCAAAAGTAAATTTCGGTATTCATACCAATTCAAATCAATTTTGTATTTTTGTATATCTTAATCCATTAATCTTTGTATATTCATGCTGACCCTACTTATCATAGCCATCACGGTAATCGTTTCGTATCAAGCTTTCCGGAATCAATCCATGGCCGATAAGCTCATCTTTTATCCACCTGCCGTAAAGCATGGCGGGTGGTATCGCCTTTTTTCTTACGGACTGTTGCACGCGGATTATACACACCTGATTTTCAATATGCTGACGTTCTACATCTTCGGAAGTTATATTGAGCGGGTTTTTAAAAGTTTTTTCGGAGAAGTGCAAGGCAGTATTTGGTATCTCGTACTATACGTTACCGCTTTAGCCGTATCCATTCTGCCCACGTATATCAAACACATGAATGACCCTTATTACCGCGGATTGGGAGCTTCGGGAGCTGTATCGGCAATCGTATTTGCCTACATTCTTATCAACCCGATGAGCTTTATGGGCATCATGTTTATTCCCATTATGCTACCGGCATTTTTGTTTGGGATTATTTACGTATTGATTTCTATCTATTTAGACCGGCAACAGGGCGGAAATGTCAATCATTCGGCTCACATCGCGGGCGGAGTGTATGGGATAGTTTTCGTAGTCGTTTTATTCGCGGTAAAAAATGGTGCGAATATGATAACTCACTTTTTCAGCCAAATCAAAATTAACTCTATCGGTGATTTGATTCATATCGGATTTTGATATGTAAATTCGCTTGTGGCAGTTAAATAAAGATAAAATAACGTTTTCTAAATTTGAAGGAAACCGGATGTTTAGACAAATATATTTGTATATCAAAATATATTGAGTAAATTTGCTAATCTTATTGAGTAAAATAAAACATATGTTTGAACGTCCTTATTTAAAATCGGTTAAAGCAAGAATTGAAGAACCAAGAAAGTTCATTCAAGTTATCCTTGGTCCACGCCAAGTGGGTAAAACCACTATGGTAACTCAGCTTATTGGGCAGTTGGCGATTCCCAACCTTTTCGAATCCGCGGACGCTATTTCTGTTACAAATTCAGCGTGGATTATACAGATTTGGGAATCTGCCAGGTTACGAATGAAAGCATCCAACACAGCAGAATTTTTATTGGTGGTCGATGAGATTCAAAAAATAGACAATTGGAGCGAAGTTGTAAAACAACAATGGGATAAGGATACGCGTGAAAATATTAACATAAAGGTAATTCTACTAGGCTCTTCCCGCCTGCTTATCCAAAAAGGATTAACCGAATCCTTAGCCGGGCGATTCGAAACACTATACTTAGGACATTGGTCTTACCTCGAAATGCAGGAAGCGTTTGGCTGGAACATACAGCAATATGTTTATTTTGGTGGTTACCCGGGGGCGGCATCGCTGATCAATGATGCCGAACGTTGGAAGAATTACGTGAAGGATTCGCTTATTGAGACCAGTATCTCAAAAGATATTTTAATGCTGACACGGGTTGATAAACCCGCTCTTTTGAAACGGTTGTTTGAGTTGGGCTGTCTGTATTCCGGTCAGATTCTTTCCTACACTAAAATTATCGGTCAACTTCAAGATGCGGGAAACACAACAACATTAGCCAACTATTTGAAGTTGTTAGCTGATTGTGGCTTATTGGGTGGATTAGAGAAATATGCAGGAAATATAATTCGCAAACGTGGATCAAGTCCTAAGTTTCAAGTGTATAATAACGCTTTAATTACTGCTCAAAGCGAAGGTACTTATGAAAACGCCATCATCAATCCCAAACTATGGGGACGATTGGTTGAATCTTCCATTGGTGCGCATTTGATTAACAATACCATTTCTGAAAGATACAATCTTTACTACTGGCGAGAAGGTAATTATGAAGTTGATTTTATTTTAGAAAGAGGAGATAAAGTCATTGCCCTTGAAGTAAAAAGCGGGATGAAAGCTGAAAATGCAGGAGTGGCTGTCTTTTCAGAGAAATTTCGTCCGGATAAGGTTTTGCTTGCAGGAACAAGCGGAATCCCTTATCATGAATTTTTGAAGATAAACCCAAAAGAGTTGTTTTAAAAAATCGATGTCAAATGGATTACAAAATACGAATGTAAATAATTTAAACAACTTCAAATTGATACCTACATGAAAAAATATGCATTATTCGCAGTAGTCTTATTCGCGTTTATTTCGCTTGAAGCGCAAGAAGAAATCTATTTTCTTGAAGATTCAACCCAAACGACAACGACCCTGCAGGGCGTTTCATTGAGTGGCAAGGGAAATAAATACTTCACGTCGCTTATTGAGTTACGAACGCGGTATGAGATGAATTATTTGTATGAGAAAAGTTTTTCAAAACCAATAACCGCGGTATTTAACGTTTTTTTTCCTATCATCAGGTAAAGAAGTACTACCCGGAATACTATTCAGGGGTTAGCAATGATAACGAACCCACCTACAACTCCGATTACTTGCTGTTTGGTCTGCGAGTAGAGCCGCGCTATTATTTTAGTCTAAGCAACCGGATATCGGACAAAAGAGGGGGACTAAATTCCGGCTGGTTCGTAGGGCTACCCCTTGAAGCCGTGGTTATCTTAAATAAACCGCAGTACTACAGCTACAAGGATGGAAATACATGGGTAAACAACAATGATTTAGCTTTTAAAGATCGGTTAAAATGTTCCGTAGGTTTCAATGTCGGTTACAGGTACGCGATTACCAACAGACTATTCGCGGAAGCGACCCTTGGGTTAAACTACCTGAATATGGAGGACTATTTCTTTAGTTATCATTGGTCATTGTACGGTAAGATAGCGTTAGCCTATACATTTTAAGACGGATTTTGATGTGAAATTCGCCTGAAAAAGTTAAACAAAAACAAAAATTGTTATAATTTGATACTTTTGTATGTTTACGGTATAATTAATTTTAAAAAATTTTATACCATGAAAACAAAATTTAAATTGTTGGCTGTAGTAATTTCATTGGCAGTAGTTTCGTGTCAGCAAGAAGTTGCGGAATTGGAAAAAGAGTTCGAGAATAAAAAAAACGAGAATGTAGGTTTTGTAGTTAAAGCCGGAAGAATTGTATTCGATAACTTGGAGTCGTATATCAATACGTATAAAAAATTATCACAGTACAACGACAATCAATTGAAAGAGTGGAGCACCCAAGCCGGAATCATTCCGCTTCAAGCGACTAATGAAGAGAAAGAGATGGACTCCATCGCCTATAAAAACCAGTTGCGAGGTACGTTGGCTTATATGTACAACAAGGATGGTGTGTTGCAGTACGCGGATACAATTTTAGTTATCAAAAATGAGAAAATCTTTTCCATTAATGATGCAAGTGAACTTACATTAAAGTCTATTCAAAGAGGTGAAAAAAGTGAAGACATGAAAAATGTCGTGTCAGGAAATCACACTACCCCCTTGGTAATCAAGGTGGAAGACAATCCAAATGGACCTATGCGGGCGGTTAAAGATCGTAGTGTAATGTATTATTCGAATAACCGAACTCGTCATTATGCCGATTACGAGGCTATGTCTCGCGTGTTTACATACAACACAAATTACAGAGTTTGTGATTTTTCCATAACGGGAAAACGGCAGCTTCGAACTTTAGGAGTTTGGTGGGGAGCCACAGAACAACCGTTAAAAAATAGTATCATAAAATATAGTGGGTCGATTTTGGACAAAATTTCGCGTTTGGAGGTCCTGGAGTAATGCTTAGTGCGAATACACTTGGTGCAGGTGTTGGTCCATATGTGTATAATCCTTTTGCTCCCCTTTTTAATCTCACGGTTACTTATACTTTTGAATTTGCAAATGTGCCTTTTGGTAGTACGAATGTCATTACATACATAGGAGAACCGTTGTAAATAAAGGCTATTTTTCAAGTATTTAAGTTTTGTTGATTTAATAACTGAAGAGCAACCAACATTAAAAAAATATGCGAATAATCTTTTTAATCCTTATCGCTTCAGTCTGCGCGTTGTCTGTCAACGCGCAGACCGAAGTCTATTTTAGCGCCGATACGGCAAAAGTCAAATCCCTGCAAGGGGTCGGCATTGCTACCCGGTCAACTTCGTATTTACGTAGCATACGCTCAATTGATGCCTATGTTGAAGCGGATTATTTCTATGAACTTCGTTTGGCAGACCGCGTGTCGCTTGTTTTCGATGCCGGACTATACAGGAGATACTATACATCAGACAATGTCATTGTCAACCAATTGTATGGATTGGTCGGCGTGTCTCCCCGCTACTATTTCAGTTTGTCGGAACAGAAATCCGGGCGCGGGGTCGGACTAAACGCCGGTTGGTTCGTAGCGCTACCGTTACGCACTTCGACCGACTTTATATTGTCGGATACGTACAAATGGTATGGAGAGACATTCACATTACCGGCTCCCAAGTTTGGGGAAATCATAAAGTACTCCGCGGGGTTAAATATCGGTCATCGCTTCGCGCTTGCCAACCGGCTGTTTCTGGAGGGTGCGGTAGGCGGGCAGTACCAAACCTATAATTTTCGGCGTGGAGAGTTCTATTTAAGCGCTTCGTTAAAAGTAGCCTATACGTTCTAATCGCTAATGAAACAGTTAAAGTATCTTGTCTTGTCAGTTCTAAGCCTGTGGCTTGCAAGCTGTCTGCGGTTGCATGAAGAACCTGCGTCTTGGCGTGTGGAGCCACTTCCGGTGGTTTACTGCGTACTCACTCCCGGAGGTGTTACACAGGTTTTTTTTTCGGCTACCTTTACCGGCAAAACACCCGAAACGTATCCGCAAGCCAGAGCGTTTATCGTGGATGAAGCCGGTAACGAGACCGAACTGTCGCGACAAGATTCCGTGTTTGTGGACATAGAACACGCCGTGCAGGTAAAGAAAGGGAAAACTTACCGCCTGAAAATAGACATCGGCAACGGGTCATGGGTCAAAACCGAAACAACCGTGCCGAATAAAACCGCCGTTTTCTCCGAGTACTCCTTTATTCCCGTTGATACCATTACGCAATTCTACGCCTATTTTAAGTCTAAATGGACTATTCCGCCGGTAAATAACCCTACAAACGATTATCGGATTTATACATCATGGGGGTGGGGTATAGACGCAGTAAAAACTTCACCGGTTGATTACTCCGCAGTTAACGATTGGCTCATCTACCCGCCCGAACAGGACGATTACACGATTTCCTTGTTTACGACCGATAGGTGGCTGAGTCGTTTTCTGCTGAACAAACAGTATCAGTCTTATGATAGTTCGGATTTAATCAGCATACTATCGTCCGAATTTACGGGCGTACTGCCCGATTTCTCCAATATTGAAAATGGGGTTGGTGTTTTTGGTAGTTACTTAATTCATACGCGGGATTTAAAGGGAAATATAGTCAAGGAATCAGAATGAGACAAATTCAATTGGTAATCTTGTTTGTAGTAATCTTATCTGGTCAAATGTTGGCACAGACCGGCACGGAGCGGTACCGGATTTCGGGAGCCGTAATCGATACCCGTACCGGACTGCCCTTGAAGCGTATTCCATTCGATGTGCTTCCATTCAAGCAAGAGGTAAAAGCGGACAAAGACGGTAAATTTCTGCTGAATATGCCCATCGGGAAAGAGGTTACGCTGGTATTTGATTATTACCCTTTTGATAAGCAAGAAATCGTCGTTAGCGCCCAAAAGGATACTACGATAACTGTTTCGCTTACTTCTCCTTTCGCAAATCAATATTTGGAAGAAGTAGAGGTCATTGCCGGTAAACCGGTCAACGACAAGCCTATGTCTGTAGAGCGTTTGGACAAACAGTTGTTTCTGACATTGCCAACCCTGATGGGCGAACGGGATGTGATAAAAGCGCTGTCAATCACGGCGGGAGTTTCATCGAGTGGCGAAGGGACGGCGGATATGCAGGTTCGTGGCGGTACGCACGGACAAAATTTATACCTGCTGAACGACGCTCCACTCTATTTCACACAACATGCTTTGGGACTGATATCCGCCTACAATCCGACCATTGTCCGAAATGCCGTATTCTACAAAGCCGCCTTTCCGGCTCAATATGGCGGTAAAGTTTCGTCAATTTTAGAGGTCAATACCATCGAGCCGTCTCTCGTAAAATTGAATGGAGAGCTTGAGTTGGGCATAATCTCATCCAAAGGGATGATTAATTTCCCCATCGTTAAAGACAAACTGGGGTTGTACTTATCCGGAAGAATATTCAATCTTACGCCGTTCCTTGGGTTCTTTAACAGCTTTACCGAGAAAAACGACACAAAAATGGGGATTTCCTTTTCGGATATAAATGCCGGAGTTAAATACAAAATTGACACTCAAAATGAACTGAATTTGGACTTTTTTAGAGTTGGCGACGACTGGAATATAAAGCAGAAAGATTTCAATAACGTTACAAAATTGACTAAGGATAATTCTCAGTTGAATTTCTCGCTGAATTGGTTGCGAAAGCCGCATGAGGAAACTACCGATAAACTGTCGATTTATGCCGATCATTTTATTTCGGGGCAACGTACCGGCATCACTTCTGAAATAAAAGACCAACCCACGCAGTTTACAGAATTTGGATTTCATTCAGCCATTACAACGCTGAATTTATCCGAAAACTTCAGCAGAAAATTGAATGAAAAATTACTATTGTCTTTCGGGGGGAGCTATCAAGATAATATTATTCATCCGCTCCGTTTTCTTTCTCCCGACTCTTCATCTCAAAATACCGCTTCAGCATCGGTTATACATTTCCATGAAGGTAGCCTGTTTTCGGAAGGAGTATGGGATGTGTCGAGCAAACAAAAACTGACGTTGGGATTAAGGGCTTCCGCTACGGGAAGCAGTCATGCTTTCTTTTCGGTAGAACCACGTGTTGCTTATCAGCTACAACTGCCCGATGATTATTCGCTTAGTGCTTCGTTGAGCCGTATGTCTCAGTCTATTCACCGAGTGGCTAACGCGGGATTGGGCATTCCGATGGAAATTTTTGTACCGTCATCTGTTTTGCTACCGCCTGAGTTTAGCTGGACATCATCCATTGGCGCAGGAAAAGAAATAACCAAATTTGATTACCGTATTACGATGAAAGCCGATTTTTGGTACAAAAGTCTGAAAAATATTGTGGAATTTCAAGACGGAATGGACGCCTACTCCATGTTGACGAAAGGGTACAATGTGTATGATGTTAACCAGCTGGTGGTTACTAATGGTCATGGAAATGCTTACGGACTTGATTTCTCACTTTCATTCAATAGAAAGAATATGACGCTTATTGCAGACTATACGTTGATGAAAGCCGTTAACCAATTCCGTGAACTCAACAACGGCAATCCCTTTCCCGCTTCTACCGACATTCGGAACAGTTTGGCGCTGACGTGGAGTTACAAGTTTAAGCACAACCTGCTTGTCACAGCTAATTGGCAGTTTAATAGTGGGAGACCCATTACCGTACCAACATACGTTTTGCCCAATGTGGAACTTGATCTTGCCTACAACGAAGCAGAACTGAATCACTTATACGATCCCTATATCTACCTTTATACCGAACGAAATAATTACCGGACAAGAGCATTTCACAAACTTGATATTTCGTTGACTAAAAATTTCTTGTTCAGAAGAAAACATCAAAGCTCTTTCTCTATCGGACTTTACAATGCTTATAACCAATCCAATCCGTTTGTATATACCTTGTCGATAAAGCGGGAACCGAATAACGTTGTACGTCCGGTATTAAACTCGGCATCTGTTTTTCCGATACTTCCTTCGTTTAGCTGGCGGGTGCAATTTTGATGGAAAGAGCACGCAAGAAGTTCGAAAAACGCAGATAAATAGTCGTTTTATCTATGGAGTGTTGCTTGAGATGCCGAAAAAATAAGAATTATTTGCCGGAAATTTTGAGTGTAATTAGATGGTTCCCGTCAACTAACATATATCGATTTGACGAGTAAAAAACGAGTATCTGAATCTATGTGGATGTTTATTCTAAAAAGAATTAACCAAATAACTTTGACATTTCAAAAGAAGTAGTTATCTTTGCAGTCCGAAAAAAGAAAACTTAAAAATTTAGTATTAAAATAATTCATACTTATGATCGTAGTTCCTGTAAAAGAAGGCGAAAACATCGAAAGAGCTTTGAAGAGATTCAAACGTAAATTTGAAAAAACAGGCGTAGTCAAAGAATTGCGTCGTCGTCAACAATTTGACAAACCTTCTGTAACCAAACGTGAACAAAACCAACACGCTGTTTACGTACAACAATTACAAAGAAACGAAGATTAATTAAAAATCTTCTTTAAAAAATTGGTTTTCCGACATATTTGTCCTAATTTCGTTGAGCATTTGAAGTGTTGCGAAATTGGCGGATATGATCAATAAGTTTCTACAATATTTACAGTATGAGAAGATTTTTTCTTCTCATACTGTTTTGTCGTACCATACAGATATCTTACAGTTTTGCACTTTTCTATCCATCACTCCTGACAAATTCTCACCCGCACACATTTCTTCATCTGATATTCAGCAGTGGATACTATATCTAATGGATAGAGACGTTTCGGCTCGTTCTATTTCCCGAAAAATGTCGTCTCTGAAATCTTTTTGGCGGTTCTTGCTGAAAGAAGGCTTGACGAGCGAAAATCCGACAAAAAAAATCATTTTACCGAAAACAAAAAAACCGCTTCCCGTGTTTTACAAGCAAAGTGAAATGGATTCGGTTTTAGCGGATTCGAAAGGTCTTGGCGGATTTGAACCAATTAGAGATCGAGTTATTATAGACCTGTTTTATCAAACCGGACTTCGTGTTTCAGAACTAGCATCATTGAGAAATTCAGACTTCGATAATTCAAAAGGTCAATTACGCGTAATCGGGAAAAGAAACAAAGAGCGAATTATTCCTTTGGGAAAATCAATTTGCGAAAGTGTGCTTACCTATCTCAAAATAAGGGACAAAGAGTTTGAATTCTCAAATGATTACATATTTGTACTAAGAAGTGGAAAGAAGATGTATAGCAAGGCAATATACAACATCGTTCACAACAGGATGTCCAACGTAAGTACACTCCACAAGCAAAGTCCGCATGTACTCCGGCACACATTTGCCACAACTCTATTGAACAACGGCGCTGATATTAATGCTGTGAAAAATTTACTTGGACACGGGAGCTTGGCCGCGACTCAGGTTTACACCCACGTTAGTTTCAGCGAATTAAATAAAATCTACAAACAAGCTCATCCCAGAGCAAAAAAAGAAGGAGGTTAGTAATGAAACTCAACATTCAATCTGTCAATTTCGATTCATCCGAAAAATTAGAAGCTTATATCGAAAAAAAAGCAAAAAAAATTGTGAAAATATTTGACGACATCATGACGATGGATATTTTCCTGAAAGTCGTGAAGCCCGAGACTGCGACAAACAAGCAAGCTGAAATAAAAGCTGTCGCTCCCGGCGTTGATTTTTTTGCATCCAAGACCTGTGACACCTTTGAAGAAGCAGTAGATTTAGGGCTCGAAGCCATTGAAAAACAAGTAATCAAATACAAGGAAAAATTGACTAAAAAATAAAAAATTAGATAATTCGTTTTGTATATCAAAATATTTTTGTATTTTTGCAAGCCGTTTGAATAGCGTAATTCGAACGGTTTTTTATCCACTCAAGGTACTAAAGGATAAGCGATTGCCTCTTTAGCTCAGTTGGCCAGAGCACGTGATTTGTAATCTCGGGGTCGTTGGTTCGAATCCGACAAGAGGCTCAAATGTAGTAAAGGTTTGATTATTATCCTTGTTTACTAGTAGAGAATAATGGGCAGTTACCAAAGTGGCCAACTGGGGCTGACTGTAACTCAGCTGTCTTTCGACTTCGGAGGTTCGAATCCTTCACTGCCCACTATTAAGATTTAGATACGATTGGGATTACAAATCATTCAAAATCAGATTTCTAAATTCTTGATTAAATTCGCGGAAGTAGCTCAGTTGATAGAGCATTAGCCTTCCAAGCTGAGGGTCGCGGGTTTGAGCCCCGTCTTCCGCTCTACGAAAAGGAACCAATATTATACACGGATAGATATTGGGGATGAAAGGGCATGGATTGTAGATTGAGATAGACGTGTAAAGGCAGACTGGTTCTGAACTTGACACTTAGGACTCAATACGAATCACGCTGTTGTAGCTCAGTGGTAGAGCACTTCCTTGGTAAGGAAGAGGTCATGGGTTCAACTCCCATCAACAGCTCTGCAAGTGTCTGACGAATTAAATTAAAACATACTATATACAAATTACTAATTTATTAAAAAATAATCTTTGAATTATGGCAAAAGAAAAATTTGACAGGTCGAAGCCGCACGTAAACGTAGGTACTATCGGACACGTTGACCACGGAAAAACAACTTTGACCGCCGCAATTACTACTGTACTTGCAAAAAGAGGACTTTCCGAATTGCGCTCATTCGATTCTATCGATAATGCGCCGGAAGAAAAAGAACGTGGTATTACCATCAATACCGCACACGTAGAATATCAAACAGCCAATCGCCACTACGCGCACGTTGACTGCCCGGGACACGCCGACTACGTAAAGAACATGGTTACAGGTGCTGCTCAAATGGACGGAGCCATTATCGTAGTAGCCGCTACGGATGGTCCGATGCCCCAAACACGCGAGCATATCTTATTGGCTCGTCAGGTAAACGTACCTCGTCTGGTTGTATTTATGAATAAATGCGACATGGTGGATGATCCTGAAATGTTAGAGCTTGTAGAAATGGAAATGCGTGAATTGCTTTCATTCTATGATTTTGATGGCGACAACACTCCTGTTATTCAAGGTTCTGCTCTTGGCGGATTGAATGGTGTTTCTGAATGGGAAGATAAAATCATGGAACTCATGGATGCGGTTGACACTTGGATCGAACTTCCTCCACGTGCCGTTGACAAACCATTCCTGATGCCGGTTGAGGACGTATTCTCAATTACCGGTCGCGGAACAGTTGCTACCGGACGTATCGAAACTGGAGTTATCAATACGGGAGAAGAAATTCAAATCATTGGATTAGGTGCTGAAGGTAAAAAGTCAGTAGTTACCGGAGTAGAAATGTTCCGTAAAATTCTTGACAGAGGAGAAGCCGGGGATAACGTAGGATTATTGCTTCGTGGTATTGACAAAGATGAAATCAAACGAGGTATGGTGATCGCGAAGCCGGGTTCAGTAAAACCTCACGACCACTTCAAAGCGTCTGTTTATATCTTGAAAAAAGAAGAAGGTGGACGTCACACTCCGTTCCACAACAAATACCGTCCCCAATTCTACATTCGTACGTTGGATGTAACCGGTGAAATCACACTTCCTGAAGGGACTGAAATGGTTATGCCGGGCGACAACTTGGAGATCGATGTTAAATTGATTTATCCGGTAGCATGTTCAGAAGGTCTTCGTTTCGCTATCCGCGAAGGTGGACGTACCGTAGGATCCGGACAGATTACCGCATTATTGTAATCTAAAAAGGTTTACTCATTAATTTGTAAACCAAATAATATAGCAAAACAAGTAAACGAGAAACCCTCGTTTACTTGTTTACAAATAAAATAGCAAAACGAATACGGGTGTAGCTCAGTTGGTAGAGCACTGGTCTCCAAAACCAGGTGTCGGGAGTTCGAGCCTCTCTACCCGTGCAAATTCTATCTGTGTATGAAAAGCAAATTCTTAACAAAAGTTGGTAACGGCTTTAAAGAGTCTTACAACGAATTAGTTCACAAAGTTTCCTGGCCCACGCGCTCGGAACTTGCCAATAGTGCTGTGGTCGTATTGATAGCTTCCGTCATCATCGCCTTAGTTGTATGGTTAATGGACTTCTCGTTTGAGAAAATCATGACGTTTATTTACGAATTATTTGTGTAATTTTTTTGTGGGAGGTAAAAAAGTGAGTGAGTCTGCAAACAATTTCAAATGGTACGTTCTGCGTGCCATTAGTGGAAAAGAAAACAAGGTAAAGGAATACATTGATGCCGAAATCAATAATACTGATCTTGGAAAATTTGTAGCTCAAGTACTAATTCCTACAGAAAAAGTATATCAAATACGCGCCGGTAAGAAAATTACGAAAGAACGCAGTTATCTGCCCGGATACGTACTCGTAGAAGTAAATTTAAACAGTGATATCCAACATCGTTTACGCAACATTCCCAATGTCTTAGGCTTCTTGACCGAGACCAACGGAATCCCGTCTCCAATCCGTCAGAACGAAATGAACCGAATTTTCGGTACGGTGGACGAATTGCAGGAATCCGGTGGCGAAGAAATGCTTACGCCTTACTTCGTCGGAGAGAATGTTAAAGTCATCAACGGTCCGTTCAGCGGATTCAGCGCGGTGATTGAAGAAGTAAGCAATGAGAAGAAAAAACTGAAAGTCATGGTGCTGATTTTCGGACGGAAAACTCCGCTCGAATTGAGTTTTACACAAGTAGAAAAAGAGTAAAAAAATACAAAATGTTACGCTTGTATTCGATACTCTATCTTTAACTTCAAATAAAAACAAAAATTATGGCAAAAGAGATTGCTGGACTTATTAAATTGCAGATTAAGGGAGGTGCGGCAAACCCATCTCCACCTGTAGGACCTGCTTTAGGTGCAAAGGGTATCAATATTATGGAGTTTTGCAAACAATTTAATGCCAGAACCCAAGACAAAGCGGGAAAAGTTCTACCCGTTGTCATCACTTACTATACCGACAAATCATTTGACTTTATCGTAAAGACTCCGCCCGTTGCAGTTCAACTCGTTGAAGCCGCGAAAGTAAAAGGTGGATCGCCGGAACCCAATCGGAAAAAGGTTGCAGAGATCACTTGGGAGCAGGTAAAGACAATAGCTGCCGATAAAATGGTGGATTTGAACTGCTTTGAAGTCGAGTCAGCCATGAAAATGGTAGCCGGTACAGCGCGAAGTATGGGTATAGCCGTCAAAGGCGAATTTCCGAGTAATAATTAATTAAAACTTCAATTAGAATGAGTAAACTGACAAAAAACCAAAAGTTGGCGCAAGAAAAAATTGAAGCAGGAAAAGCCTATTCTTTGCAGGAAGCAGCCGAATTAGTAAAAGAAATTACCAATTCAAAATTTGATGCTTCCGTCGATGTTGATGTACGATTAGGAGTTGATCCTCGTAAAGCCAATCAAATGGTTCGCGGTGTGGTTTCACTGCCACACGGCACAGGGAAACAAACCAGGGTTCTCGCGTTATGCACACCCGATCAGGAAGCGGCTGCCAAAGAAGCAGGTGCTGACTATGTAGGGTTGGATGAATATATTGAAAAGATCAAAGGCGGCTGGACAGACATTGATGTGATTATCACACAACCTGCCATCATGGGTAAAATTGGTGCCTTAGGGCGTGTGCTTGGTCCTCGCGGACTCATGCCGAATCCCAAGAGTGGTACTGTAACCCAAGATGTAGGAGCGGCTGTAAAAGAAGTAAAACAAGGAAAAATTGACTTCAAAGTCGATAAATTCGGAATTGTGCATACTTCGATTGGTAAAGTTTCTTTCACGGCAGAAAAAATTGCCGATAACGCGAAAGAATTCATTAACACCATACTAAAGCTGAAACCATCCACCGCTAAGGGAACTTATGTAAAGAGCATTTATCTTTCAAGCACGATGAGTGCAGGTATTAAAATAGATACAAAATCAGTAGACGCTTAAAAGAGAGAATATGAAAAAGGAAGATAAAAGCACACTTATTAAGAATTTAGGAGAAACGATAAGCACATACTCACATTTCTATCTCGCGGATATAGGCGGACTTAACGCCGCTGAGACCGGCGAACTCAGGAAATTGTGCTTTAACAAGGAAATCAAACTTCTTGTCGTTAAAAATACCCTACTAAAGAAAGCCCTTGAAAATTCGGATATAGACTTCAGCGAATTGTATGACACGCTCAAAGGCGAAACATCCTTAATGCTGTCTAATGCAGGAAACGAACCCGCTAAAGTCATCAAAGACTTCAGCAAAAAGAATAAAGCGAAAAAGCCTGTATTGAAAGCCGCGTATGTAGAAGAAAGTTTCTATATCGGCGCAAATACTTTGGAAGATCTTGTAAATATCAAGAGCAAGAATGAACTTCTTGGCGAATTGATTGGCTTGTTACAATCACCGGCTAAGAACGTAGTGTCCGCACTCCAATCCGGAGGAAATACGATTCACGGGGTGTTACAAACACTTGGTGAAAGATAAAATTTCAAAAAAAATAGTTAAATAAAAAATCATAAAATTAAAATAAAATGGCAGATTTGAAAGCTTTTGCAGAACAATTGGTTAACTTAACAGTAAAGGAAGTAAATGAGTTAGCTCAAATTTTGAAAGACGATTACGGTATCGAACCAGCCGCCGCGGCAGTAGCAGTAGCAGCAGGTCCTGCAGCCGGTGGCGCAGGTGCTGCTGCAGAAGAAAAATCATCATTCGATGTTATCTTAAAAGCAGCCGGTCCTAACAAATTGGCAATCGTTAAATTAGTAAAAGAATTAACAGGTCTTGGTTTGAAAGAAGCTAAAGATTTAGTGGATGCAGCTCCTTCAGCTATCAAAGAAGGTGTAACAAAAGATGAAGCCGACGCACTTCAAAAATCATTAACAGAAGGCGGAGCTGAAGTTGAACTTAAATAAGATTGCCTGATTATCAGGTGTTTGGTTTAGTTTCTCTCTTGCCGGGAGATTCTAAACCTTTTTCTGTCTATACTATTAAATATTGAGTTCTTTCGCATTAAAACCTAATTATCTTTGACAATGTCTTTAAATACCAACAATCAAAGAGTAAATTTTGCTTCTATCAAAAATCAGATGAATTATCCTGATTTTCTGGAAGTTCAATTAAAATCTTTCCACGACTTTTTTCAAATGGATACGGCACCTGAAAAAAGAAAAACCGAGGGACTTTACAAAGTTTTTACCGAAAACTTTCCCATTGCCGACACCAGAAACAACTTTGTATTAGAATTTCTCGACTACTTCATAGACCCACCCCGTTATTCCATGGATGAATGCTTTGAACGTGGATTGACATACAGTGTGCCACTGAAAGCAAAATTAAAATTGTATTGTACAGACCCCGATCACGAAGATTTCGATACCGTAATTCAAGATGTGTATCTTGGACCGATTCCTTACATGACGCCGAAAGGGACATTTGTCATAAATGGCGCCGAACGCGTCATCGTATCGCAGCTTCACCGATCGCCCGGTGTTTTCTTTGGTCAGAGTTTACACGCTAATGGGACAAAACTGTATTCAGCGAGAATTATTCCGTTTCGCGGTTCATGGATAGAATTTGCTACGGACATCAACAACGTGATGTATGCGTATATCGACCGTAAAAAGAAATTACCGGTAACGACTCTATTAAGAGCTATCGGCTTCGAAAGCGACAAAGACATTCTTGAGATATTTAATCTGGCAGAAGAAATAAAAGTTAATAAAACAAACCTAAAAAAAGTTATAGGACGCAAGTTGGCCGCTCGTGTTCTCAAGTCTTGGGTAGAAGATTTTGTCGATGAGGATACCGGCGAAGTGGTAACCATTGAGCGTAATGAAGTCATCATTGATCGCGAGACTGTTCTTGAAAACGAACACATTGATGAGATCATAGAATCAGGAACACAAGGTATATTAATTCACAAAGAAGATGCTAATCAATCTGATTATGCCATCATTTACAATACGTTACAAAAAGATCCGAGTAATTCGGAGAAAGAAGCCGTGTTGTACATTTACCGTCAGTTGCGTAACGCTGAACCGGCAGACGACTCCAGCGCGCGCGAGGTTATCAATAATTTGTTTTTCTCCGAAAAACGATACGATTTGGGCGATGTAGGACGTTTTCGCATTAACCGGAAATTAAATCTGAATATAGACCCCGATGTAAAAGTACTTACTAAGGAAGATATCATAGAGATTATCAAATATTTAGTAGAACTTATCAACTCCAAGGCTGAAGTGGATGATATTGACCACTTGAGCAATCGTCGCGTGCGGACAGTTGGCGAACAGCTTTACAATCAATTCGGTGTCGGACTTGCCCGTATGGCACGTACAATTCGTGAACGTATGAATGTACGTGATAACGAAGTATTTACCCCTGTTGACTTGATTAACGCGAAAAGCATATCCTCGGTAATTAATTCATTTTTCGGGACAAACGCGCTTTCCCAATTTATGGATCAACAAAATCCTCTGGCTGAAATCACCCACAAACGCCGCCTATCGGCTCTCGGACCGGGTGGATTATCACGTGAACGCGCCGGATTTGAAGTGCGAGACGTACACTACACACATTACGGACGTCTTTGTCCCATAGAAACACCCGAAGGACCAAACATCGGGTTGATTTCGTCTCTCTGTATTTACGCCAAGATTACCGATTTAGGATTCATTTCCACGCCTTATCGTAAAGTTGCCGATTCAAAAGTCGATCTTTCCGAAAATGGAATTCGATACTACACGGCAGAAGACGAAGAAGACCTGGTTGTGGCACAAGGGAATGCACCACTTGCCGACGACGGGGCTTTTCTCCGAAAAACGGTAAAAACACGTTTTGGAGCCGATTTTCCTGTTGTAGCTCCTGAAGAAGTACATTTAATGGACGTAGCTCCTTCACAAATTGCATCTATCGCGGCAGCCTTGATTCCTTTTTTGGAACACGATGACGCTAACCGCGCCTTGATGGGCTCAAACATGATGCGTCAGGCTGTTCCACTACTACGATGCGAATCGCCTATCGTAGGAACCGGTATTGAAGGACAACTGATTAGCGATTCTCGTACCCAGATTGTCGCCGAAGGAAACGGTGTTGTTGAATTTGTAGATGCGACTACAATAAAAATCAAATACGAAAGAAGTGAAGAAGAAGAATTCGTAAGTTTTGATACAGCACTAAAGGTGTATGAACTACCCAAGTTCATGAAAACCAATCAAAACACGACCATCGACCTTCGCCCTATCGTATCGAAGGGTGATACAGTTACACGCGGACAAGTGCTTACCGAAGGGTACGCGACCGAAAAAGGAGAATTAGCCTTAGGTAAAAATCTGAAAGTGGCTTTCATGCCCTGGAAAGGATATAACTTCGAAGATGCCATCGTAATCAACGAACGGGTTGTCCGCGAAGACATATTTACTTCTATACACGTTGTAGAACAACTATTGGAAGTTCGTGAGACAAAACGTGGTGTCGAAGAATTTACTTCCGATATTCCAAATGTGAGCGAAGACGCGACACGCAATCTGGATGAAAACGGGATTATCCGCGTCGGAGCCCGCATCGAACCGGGAGATATCATCATCGGAAAAATTACTCCAAAAGGAGAGTCAGACCCTTCTCCGGAAGAAAAACTTCTGAGAGCGATTTTCGGAGACAAAGCCGGCGACGTAAAAGATGCCTCGTTGAAAGCGACACCTTCACTTTCCGGTATAGTAATCGGAAAGCGCTTATTTTCAAAAGCACAGAAAAATAGAAAATCTAAATTGGCTGACAAGGCCATTTTACCTAAATTGGACGAAGAATTTGAAACACATTCGGCTGAATTAAAAGAAACCCTGATCGATAAATTGCTTAAAATAATCGACGATAAAAATTCAGCGGGAGTAAAGGATTTCTTCGGTACAGACGTTATCTCTCGCAACAGCAAATTTACGCCGGAGCGTCTGCGTGAAATTGATTATACCACGGTACAATTGACCAAATGGACGACAGACAATCATAAAAACGAATTGATTCGTCTTCTGATTCTCAATTATTTACATAAATACAAAGAATTAGACGCGCAAATCAAACGTCAAAAATTCAACATTACGATAGGCGATGAGCTTCCAAACGGAATTGTGCAAATGGCAAAAGTGTATATTGCCAAAAAACGCCAAATTCGTGTCGGGGACAAGATGGCCGGACGGCACGGAAACAAAGGGATTGTTTCCCGTATCGTTCGCCAAGAAGACATGCCGTTCTTAGAAGATGGTAGCCCGGTTGATATCGTACTGAATCCATTGGGTGTACCTTCACGTATGAACCTCGGACAGATTTTCGAAACCGTTTTGGGATGGGCCGGAAAAGAGCTCGGTGTCAAATTTGCCACTCCCATTTTTGACGGTGCTCAGTTGGAAGATTTGGACAGTTGGTGTGACAAAGCCGGCGTGCCACGCTACGGTAAGACGTATCTTTATGACGGAGGAACCGGCGAAAGATTTGATCAAACGGCGACTGTAGGTATTATCTACATGCTGAAACTGGGACACATGGTTGACGACAAAATGCACGCACGTTCGATTGGACCGTATTCGCTTATCACACAGCAGCCTCTCGGTGGTAAAGCCCAATTCGGGGGACAACGTTTTGGAGAAATGGAAGTATGGGCACTCGAAGCATTTGGAGCATCACACATTTTGCAAGAAATTCTGACAGTAAAGTCTGATGATGTAACAGGTAGAGCGCGTACCTACGAAGCGATAGTGAAAGGCGATCCAATGCCCGCTCCCGGTATCCCGGAGTCGCTCAACGTGTTGCTACACGAATTAAGAGGGTTAGCATTAAGCGTGAATTTGGAATAATAATTCGATATGCTCGGCTATTTTTCTAAAAAAGTAAATTGTAAATACATAAACAGTCAAATTAACATATGGCTTTTAAACTAGATAACAAATCAAAAGGTAACTTTAGTAAAATCTCGATAGGATTATCTTCACCGGAAGAAATATTGAAACTTTCAAGTGGCGAAGTGCTCAAACCAGAGACCATTAATTACCGTACCTATAAGCCCGAACGTGATGGGTTATTCTGCGAACGCATATTTGGTCCGACAAAGGATTTCGAATGCCACTGCGGAAAATACAAACGTATTCGTTACCGCGGTATCGTCTGCGATCGTTGTGGTGTAGAGGTTACTGAGAAGAAAGTACGTCGCGAACGCATGGGGCACATCCAGTTAGTTGTTCCTGTAGCTCATATCTGGTATTTCCGTTCACTCCCCAACAAAATAGGCTACCTGCTTGGGATGCCTACCAAGAAATTGGATGCGATCATTTATTACGAGAAGTATGTGATCATTCAAGCCGGTATACTAGAAAACAACGAAAATATTACCTACGGAGAATTACTTTCCGAAGAAGAATATCTGAATCTACTTGACACGTTGCCTCGCGAAAATCAAATGCTGGAAGACAACGACCCGAATAAATTCATCGCGAAAATGGGAGGGGAAGCGATTGTTGATTTGCTCGCACGTTTAGATTTGGACGAACTATCCTACGACCTGCGTAACCGGGCAAGTACGGATACATCGCAACAACGTAAAACAGAAGCTTTGAAACGTCTTCAGATTGTAGAATCGTTTCGAGCTTCCAAGAACAGAAACAAACCGGAATGGATGATTATCAAAGTCGTTCCGGTAATTCCACCGGATCTACGTCCGCTGGTACCTTTGGATGGTGGACGCTTTGCTACGTCCGACCTGAACGATTTGTACCGACGCGTCATCATTCGGAACAATCGTTTAAAACGATTGATCGAAATCAAAGCACCGGAAGTGATTTTACGTAATGAAAAACGGATGCTTCAGGAAGCGGTAGATTCCTTGTTCGACAACTCACGAAAATCCAGCGCAGTAAAAACGGATGCGAATCGTCCTTTGAAATCACTTTCAGACAGTTTGAAAGGAAAACAAGGTCGCTTCCGTCAGAACCTACTCGGTAAGCGTGTCGATTATTCGGCTCGGTCTGTCATCGTAGTTGGACCCGAGCTGAAAATGCACGAATGCGGTTTGCCAAAAGACATGGCTGCCGAGCTATACAAGCCATTCATCATCCGCAAACTCATTGAAAGAGGCATCGTAAAAACGGTTAAATCCGCGAAAAAGGTCATCGACCGCAAAGATCCCGTAATTTGGGATATATTGGAATATGTGATGAAAGGGCATCCGGTATTGCTAAACCGAGCACCTACACTTCACCGTCTTGGTATTCAGGCATTTCAGCCGAAAATGATTGAAGGTAAAGCCATCCAATTGCACCCACTTTCTTGTACAGCCTTCAATGCCGACTTCGACGGCGACCAGATGGCGGTACATTTACCCCTTGGTAATGAAGCTATTCTTGAAGCCCAACTATTAATGCTCGCTTCCCATAATATCCTTAATCCTGCCAATGGTGCGCCAATTACGGTTCCTTCGCAAGATATGGTGCTCGGGTTGTATTACATTACCAAGCCCAGAGCCGGCGCTAAAGGGGAAGGTTTGGTTTTCTATTCTCCCGTTGAAGCCGAAATCGCTTACAATGAAGGACAAGCCGACTTACATGCCATTGTGAAAGTTAAAACGATTGATTTGGACGAAAACAAGGAATTGACAACAAAACTGATTGAAACTACAATCGGACGTATTTTATTCAATAAAAACGTTCCGGAAGATATGGGTTTCATCAACGAATTGCTGTCCAAGAAATCACTTCGTGATATTATCGGTCGTGTTATCGAGACGTGTGGTGTTGCTCGTACTGCTCAATTCTTAGACGATATCAAAGATTTGGGATATGAAATGGCTTTCCGTGGGGGATTATCCTTTAATCTAAGTGATGTTATCATCCCGCAAGAAAAAGAAATATTCGTAAAAGAAGGTAACGAAGAGGTTGAAGAAATCATGAATAATTATAACATGGGTTTCATCACGCCTCGCGAACGGTACAATCAGATAATTGATACCTGGACACACGTGAATACGCGTTTATCGAATGTTTTGATCAAACAATTGGCAGATGACCGTCAAGGATTCAATTCCATGTACATGATGCTCGATTCAGGTGCTCGTGGTTCCAAAGAACAGATTCGCCAGCTGGCAGGTATGCGTGGATTGATGGCTAAGCCTCAAAAATCAGGAGCCGAAGGCGGCCAAATTATTGAAAATCCAATTTTATCCAACTTCAAAGAAGGACTCTCGGTACTTGAGTATTTTATCTCCACTCACGGTGCTCGTAAAGGTCTGGCAGACACGGCTTTGAAAACAGCTGATGCCGGATATTTAACCCGTCGTTTGGTCGATGTTTCACAAGACGTAATCATAAACGAAGAAGATTGTGGCACCCTACGCGGGCTGACGGCTACCGAAATAAAAAATAATGAAGAAGTTATATCATCACTTTACGAACGTATTTTAGGGCGTGTTTCCGTACATGATATACATCACCCACTTACCGGCGAATTGATGGTAGCTTCGGGCGAGCAAATTACCGAATTAACCGCTAAAGCTATTGAGCAATCGCCCATCGAGCGAGTGGAGATTCGTTCGGTGTTAACCTGTGAATCCAAAAAAGGGGTTTGTGCAAAATGTTACGGACGGAATTTGGCTACAGGGCGCATGGTTCACATGGGAGAAGCTGTCGGTGTCATCGCGGCACAGTCGATTGGCGAGCCGGGTACACAGTTGACACTTCGTACTTTCCACGTAGGAGGTATTGCGTCTAACATCGCGTCAGAATCAAATATTACGTTGAAATACGATGGACGACTTGAATTTGACGAACTGCGTACAGTTGAAACAAAAGACGATGAAGGCAAATCCTATCAGGTTGTCGTAAGTCGTTTGACTGAAATGCGCGTTGTCGATCCAAATACCGGTATTATTTTAACTACTCAAAACATACCCTACGGTTCTAATTTATATGTAAAACCCGGAGAAGTAGGAGCAAAGGGGCAATTAATTTGTACGTGGGATCCTTTCAACGCGGTAATCATTGCCGAAACCGAAGGTAAAATAGAGTTTGAAGATGTTCTTGAAAACGTAACGTTTAATACGGAAGTGGATGATACGACCGGATTACGTGAGAAAATTATCATTGAAACAAAAGATAAAACCAAAATCCCTTCCGCCAATATTTTGGATAAAAAGGGAAATGTGCTTCGTACATACAATTTACCGGTAGGAGCTCACTTAGTAGTTGATGACGGCACAACGATAAAAGTCGGAAAGATGTTGGTAAAAATACCGCGTGCCGTCGGTAAAGCCGGCGATATAACCGGTGGTCTGCCACGTGTTACCGAGTTATTCGAAGCTCGGAATCCGTCCAATCCGGCTGTCGTTACAGAAATAGATGGCGAAATAAACTTCGGAAAAATCAAACGAGGCAACCGCGAAGTAAGTGTTACTTCCAAACAAGGGGAAGTGAAAAAATACTTAATTCCGCTTTCTAAACAAATTCTTGTACAGGAAAATGACTTTGTACGTGCCGGAACGCCTTTGTCTGATGGGGCGACTACTCCCGCCGATATTCTGTTAATTAAAGGACCTACGGCTGTTCAGGATTACATTGTCAACGAGGTTCAAGACGTATATCGCTTGCAAGGTGTAAAAATTAACGATAAGCATTTTGAAGTTATCGTTCGTCAGATGATGCGTAAAGTGGAAATTCTTGATCAGGGAGATACCCGTTTTCTCGAAAAACAAGTTGTAGATAAAAACGAATTCATGGATGAAAACGATCGTATCTGGGGTAAAAAGGTAATTTTGGATGCCGGCGATTCCGAAGTTCTGAAAGCCGGTCAAATTATTACCGCCCGCAAATTACGCGATGAAAACAGTATATTGAAAAGACGCGATATGCGTTTGGTACAAACGCGCGATGCTGTGCCCGCCACATCCAATCAGATTCTTCAAGGGATTACGCGCGCGGCGTTGCAAACCAATAGCTTCATGTCTGCGGCTTCGTTCCAAGAAACAACCAAAGTATTGAACGACGCGGCTATCAACGGCAAAGTGGACCGATTGGAAGGATTAAAAGAAAACGTAATTTGTGGACACTTAATTCCCGCGGGTACCGGACTTCGCGAATATGAAAAAATTATTGTCGGTTCGCGCGATGAATACGAAAAAATGATGGACGCCCGTAGAAATGTGTTGGATATAGAACAACAAGACGCGGATATAGACGACGGTAAATCGTCATTGAGCATTTAGTCGAAAATAAGTGCAATTCAGCGATGAGTTGCACTTTTTTTTGTTTTACTCTTTTTACTCAGATTTCTACACTTTTTTTACATGGCTTGTTGCCTTCGATTTGAAAAATAGTTTTGAATACACGGAACACCCGTTTCAACCAACTTTGATGAGCAAGGGAATGATTAATGACGTATTATTCCTTGTGTTATCAATGAAAAAAAAATAAATACATGAAAATTGGAATACTCTCTTCCGGTGGCGATTGTCCCGGCATTAATGCTACTATACGCGGTGTGGGTAAAACAGCAATCAACAAGTATGGAATGGATGTTGTAGGCATCCACAATGGTTTCTCCGGACTTTTATACAAGGATATCTCAACTTTAACAGACGCATCACTATCCGGTATTTTAACCCTGGGAGGAACCATCTTAGGAACAGCGCGTGAGAAAGCATTCAGGAAAATGTTAAAATCACCCGATGAAAGTGAGCGAGAGAAAATTAAAACGGCATACAAAAAATTAGGTTTAAACTGTCTGGTTTGTATTGGCGGTAATGGTACGCAGAAAACGACTTGGCAACTTTCAGAGCTCGGACTAAACGTTATCGGAATACCCAAAACAATCGACAACGACGTGTACGGCACGGATATTACTTTCGGATTTCAAACCGCGGTTGATATCGCTACCGAAGCAATTGATAGGCTTCATTCGACCGCAAGCTCACACCAGCGGGTTATGGTCATCGAATTAATGGGACATCACGCCGGTTGGATAACGTTACACGCGGGTATGGCCGGAGGAGCTGATTTGATTCTGCTTCCGGAGTTAGGATATAAAATGGATGTAGTAGCTGATGTAATCAACAAGCGTAAAAAAGAAGGGAAAGCCTATTCGATTGTAGCCGTAGCGGAAGGAATTGAAGTGGAAGGAGGTACGGACGGACACCATCCCGCGACCTACTTCGCGCGAGAAATAGAGAAATTAACCGGTATAGAAGCCCGTGAAACGGTATTGGGTTACATCCAACGGGGTGGTTCTCCATCTCCTTATGATAGAAATCTGGGTACGTTGCTCGGTGGACACGCCGCCAAACTTATCAACGATGGAAAGTTCGGTAGAATGGTTTCGGTTAAAGGCATTGATGAAATTACCGATGTTCATCTTCAAGACGTAGCGGGAAAATTAAGATTAGTAACCGAAGACAATATCTTAGTCAGGCAAGGGAAGCGGATCGGTATTTCTTTCGGAAGATAAACGATATAGTCACAAGCAAATAAAACAAAGGGATGACCGGCTATCGGACATCCCCTTTGTTTTCTAAATCCTATTTTCGCCTTCTGTATCCGGCATAAAGCCCTGCCAGTAGCAACAGTAGCCAAGTAGATTCCCCAACCGGGATCTTGTTCATGGTCGTTGTGTCCGGCATCGGATCGACTAAGATTACACCATTGGTATTGGTTCTTGGAACACCAAACGGAGTTGAAGCAAATCCCTGAAGACTTCCCGAACTGCCACTCTCGGTATCTGTTCCGCGAGGGCTTCTCGTGCTATAAGCCAACAAACCGGATTCGATACTCCCGTTATTCGTAGCATACTCTGTTTTCTTGTGATCGGACAGACCATTACCGCCCCGTGTAGTTTGCAATCTATCACGTTTTCCTACTCCGATCGTCACTTCATCAAATGGAGAATCCGAGATCATACCGGCAAATAACGCGTCTGAAGAATTTTCTTCATTACCCGTATTACGTATTTTTCTGCTTCCTTCCCGTACTATATTGACAGGTGTAATAATGACGGGAACTTCCGGTAGGGAACCGTAGAGATTGTACAATTCGTCAAAAACTTCTTCCTTATTCGAAAACCGGCTATACAAATAATAGCTGCCGGCTCCAAATACCAATAGGGAGAGGAGTAGGGTCAGTGCTATCTTATTTTTTGTTGTCATCTCTGTAACTTCTTTCCCCTATTTGTTATTTACGAATATCTTGATGTTTTGTCGTTTTCCTGCAGATTCCAAACTCATAATATAGACTCCGTTTTGGAGTGTAACCGGATACATATTGGTGCCACGAAGCATTTTCTTTTCCTGCACTTTCACACCGTCCGCGCTGTAAAGTTGAACGCCTCCTTCTTCGCCGGTGTAGTTGATTGCCGTTAAGACCTTGGAAGGAGTGATGTAGCCGTCCAAAAATCCGAAATCCATGTTCGTCAAATCAATCGATGAAGACGCGCGATCAACAATCATAAACCGGTTCTGCGCTATTCCTTTTTGGGTTGATGAGTATCGGTACAGTGTTGTGTCGGCTTGAAGGGGTGTTACCGTAT
>JBKEBE010000111.1:0-39650 GCA_047973025.1 Paludibacteraceae bacterium | reverse complement strand
CGAAAATCCCAACTTCTCGGCGGAGGTTAAAATACCGAGTACTTTGTTGACTTTGTTGTCGGTACCAGCTATTTGTCGGATACGGGATACGGGCATCTGCAGCTTGTGGTGGGATGCTACGGAAGCCAGACAGGCGGCGCCGCAGTCGGTAATGTCGCGTTGTTTTACTTTGATGCTCATATTGTCGTTGCCGGGTTGTTTAGTTTTGGGTTGAGCCAATTGTCCACTTTGTCGAAGAGCAGCTGCCACAGCGTGCGGCGCGTTATCAGAAATCGAGCCGTGTAACTCAGCCCTTTTTGGACTGTGCCGGTGTAGCCGTTTTTCAGATGCAGCGTGTTTCCCTGCATGGCACATCGTACCCGAAATGCGGGTTTTTGGTCTATGGCGACTACATCGTGAACGATTTCCGTAACCGTACCTTTGAGCATACCCCATTCGCGGTAATTGAAGGCGTCAAACTGGAAGTTGACCGGCTGCCCGACATATACGTATCCTATATCGGCAGGCGAGACGTAGCATTCGGCTATCAGCGAATCGCTCGCAGAGATGTATGCCAAGGGCTGTGCCGGCGCGATGAAATTGCCGGTTCCGAACCCCGCCACTTGCACCAATGTACCACTTACGGGGGCAGTAACGACGTATTCTCGTTTTTCCTGCTCCAGCTGGTCGATACCCGAAGCAAGCTCTTTGTTTTGCAGGAGTAGCGTGGTGCGTTCCGCTTGCCACGTATTGGAAAATTCCTGCCGGGCGGTGTGTAGCTGTTCCGCCGCCGCATCGTAGCTGTTTTTGGTTTTCAGGTAGTCAAACTCGGAAATTACCCTGTTGTTTCTCAGGTCGGTATCGGCATCCAACTGTTTTTTCAGGTAGCCCACGGTGGTTTGGAGTTCGCTCAGTCTGGCGGTGTATCGGGTGTATTCGGCGGCATAGTTGGATGTATGGAGCGGCCGGCGATCTTGCTGCTGCCGGTCTATGTCGGCGATGAAGCGGTTGTTTTCGCCTATCTTACCGGTGGATAGCGCCTGTTGCTCGCTTAGCTTTCGGGTTTGGAGTACCAGCAGCGTGTCTCCCCGTCGTACGGGTTTGTTTTCAGCCATGGCGTACCGTACGGCTTCGCCATATACGCCTGCCTGCACCACGGTGTTTTCCATTGGCGAGCGCGTTACGCCCCGGCTCTGCATGGTTACGTCCACCTTTACCAAAGGGAGCGCCACCACGGCTCCCAGTACCAGACACAAGATAAGCCCGTAGATGATTTTGCTCCGCGTATGAATGCGTGCGTGATAGACTTCTACCGTGCTGTCAAGGATTTCGGGCGGAAAGATGGGGCGGGGCATGATTTTTTCTTAAAGTGAATATTCTGTATCTGAAATAGATGATGGAATTTATTACAATTGTCAAAATCAACAAAAGATAGTTTTTATAAAATAAGGGATATTGAATGTTTTTTATATAGAAAGAAGATATAGTTGTCAAACATTCAAGTCTTGTTCCGAATAAATAAATATAAGATAGAAAATTATTCAAGATAATAAGAATTGACAGCATCAAATGTGATGAAAAAAATAGAGTAATTAAAGCAAGTCCATAGATTTTTATCTTTTTATGCGAAGTATTTTTGTTAAGAAAATATGACTTCAATATACTGTCTGATTTGTAAACAATAATCTCGATCAATGTAATAGCTAGTAATGCTAACACAATGATGGAGATCCAATTTAATCTAAAATGTGTAATAATAGGATTAATCTCGTACTTTAAATTCGGTGATGCAAAATAAGTTGTTATGATGTCAAAAATGACGAGAATTGGGTACAAGAAAAATAAGTACATAGGTACAAAACGCTTTGTGCCTATGTATTTTGTTATTAATGAATTTGTTCCAGTCAATCTAATAAGTTAATTACCTACACTATTGCCACTTCCTGTTCCGGCAGAGTTACCATTTGCCGTGCTGTCAGCAGAAACAGACGTGCCGACATTGTTGTTGTCACCAACGACAACGGTACAACTGCTCATAATTAATGCTATTCCTCCTAAGATTAAAAAAGGTATAATTCCTCCATCCGTTTCTCTCATTTCCGCCACATTCATTTCCTGAACGCCATACGTGTTTAAATCCCATGTTTTCATTTCTTTACAAATTTAGTTTAGAAAGTGATTATTCAAAATGTTTGTTTGGTAAATTCATCCATCCGCGCGCTTGATGGTTTTCGTTTACCGCTGTAAAGAAAAGCAAAAATGTTTATATCTGTTTTTTTTGAGATATTGATATTTTTGTTGTGTGTTTCACGAGTGTGTATCATTTATAGCCTTATATAGAGCCTGATACGGTATTCTTAAAAGTTGATTCTCAATCCGGCAGTTATTTTAAAATTATTGTTTACGGATAGGTTATCGGGCAGATAGCCTTTGGTTTTATAGTCGTAGCCTACGTAGATAGCTATTTTATTGAGCCGGGTGTATTTATCCCGCAGCAACTTCCATTCCAGCTCTTGCCCGACGTGAACTCCGCTTTTAAGGTTTTTGTCAAAGAAACGCAAATTTTCCGGTTGTAGCCAGTAGTCAAGCGTAGATGTCAGGTTTACGTTTTTATGAAGTTTGATGTCGTATAGTTTATAACCCAGTCCCCATCCCGTTTTTTCGTGATTCAGGTACTGGCGGATGAACAGTCCATTTAAAATATTTTGATAGGCGAACCAGAGATTTTCTTCTATCTGCTCGCCAAACGGAGTCCGTAAATAAGAAGTGCTGAATGTGAATTTTAGTTTGTCGGTAATGGAAAACTTTCCAAGACTAAACATTTGCGGGGAAACCAAATTGAGTAAAGAGAGATAGGCGGAACGTTTCAGAAATTGAATTTCGAGTGGATGTAGCTCTTTTTTGGTAACCTGTCTCGTAAAATCGGCATTCGGTTCAAACAGGTACTTTACCCAACTTTTTCTTCTGTCTATGATAAGTGGGGCTTTGTCGGAGTTGATGTCTTTCTTGTAATTAACGTTTGTATTTGGTGTAAAGTCGATACCCAGTAGGCGATTGTACACCAAATCGGAAAAGAAATAGAACAGATAATCGTACTTGTTGTTTCGGTCGTGCATATCTACTTTGACTACTTGTTCTTCTATTTGTTTGGATTTCAAATAGCTGTATTCATCCACAACGGTATGCAGTCGCATAAAATCGGTGTAATTCTCAGTCTTGAATGCGTTTATCTGCTCTGTTGACAATCCGTAACGATAACCGGTTTCCAACGCGTTAAAGGCGGTGGGGTTTGATTTGGTTTTCAGGTTATTCAAAGCGAGTAATTTTCTTTGTGCTTCCGCCTGCTCCAAAGGCAGGAGTAGAAAATCGTTGACAAATACGGCTCCCAATAGTCCGAGATATTGATTTTTTATTTTCTTTCGGGAAAAATAGTTCAGCAAGGAATTAACCGATGTCGTGTTTTGAGATAGCGTATTCAAGTCCGAAGGGAATTGGGATGAAGCTTTGAGTGTGATACTCGGTGTATAAAGTCGTGCTGTGTTTTCGAGAGCATTTGCGCTATCAAAGGGTTTGGATTGACTTACCTGCGCCAAATGCAAGATGAAATCGGTTATTTTTTTTTGAGTAAGCGAATCGGGTAAAATCGTATTGTGGTTTCTCCAAAAAGCGGTATCGGTCATTTGAGTGGCATATGCTCTGAGCAGGTCTTCGTTTTTTACAAAAATACCTTTTACATCTTCCGGTTGAAAAGATGGTATAATTTCGGTTAACGTCATTTGTGTCGTTACATCGTAGTAGCCCCCGTTCAGACGCGGATTTGTGTTGTAAGTCGTGCTGTTAATCAAATAATATTTGCCGTCTATTTTCTTGTACTGGACGGTATGATGTCTATCGTCTTTCCGGAGATCAAATCGCACGAAAGCCAAATCGTCCGCGTCTATGTAAATCTTTCCGGTAGTGATATTTTTCTTTTCCGAATCGTTGTTAATGGCAATGACATACACAGTTCGACCATCCCATTTCGAAAAAGGCGCGAAATCGTACTTATCCTTTTTAGAGAATTTTCCCCGTTTCCGGTATGTTTTTACATAATCGAATCCGCCAATCCCCTTTATTCCAAATTTGGCACCATCATTGAAATTAAAATAGCGATTTCGCTCCAAGAACGTTTTGTCTTCGAAATTGGGACTGTACGATTTTATTTGATTAAAAGCCGTCTCTTCCACATAGACAAGCGAGTCGTCCGATTCATATATTTTAGCCCGATAAAACATTTTAGCCAGAAACTCATCTTGTGGGTAATTGTCCTGAATTTTCCCGATGGCTTTGTTTAGAATTTCTTCAGCCGTAAGGTTCGTAACGATTACTTCGTTCAGCAGGATTACGGCCGGTTGTAGTTTAATGCGTAGATGATTGTTTGGAGAATTTATTTTTGTGGAGAACGTTTCATACCCAATGTTGGATACAGAAAGGAGATCATCTGCATTAGGCATTTTCAGCGAAAAACTACCGTCGCCGTTGGTAATCGTACTTTTGCCCGATTTTGCCAAAAAGACGTGCGTACCCGATAGGGGTTTATCGTTCTCGTCTGTAACTTTACCGCTTATGGTTCTCGTTTGAGCAAGCAGAGTGTGAGATAGTACGATTAGGAGCAGTGTAAATCCTATTTTTGCAGAAAATTTTGACATAGCAGTATGATTTTAGTCTCGGGTAACCAAATTTTTCTCTTCCGAAAACAGATAGTAAAAGCGGATAACTAAGAATATTCAAAGAATGGGGGATATTTATTTTATTTCCCCTCATTCCCTGTAGATTAAATATGCCCATCCACTTTTCCATCGGAAAAATAGTCAATGGCTAAAGCAATTGTCGCCATTATTAATACAGCAATAAAACTTCCTCCATTCGTTCTTTCCATCTCACTTACGTTCATTTCCTGAACGCCGTACGTGTTTAAATCCAATGTTTTCATTACAAATTTAATTTAAAAAGTTAATATTCAAAATGTTTATTTGGTAAATTCAGCCATCCGCATGCTTGATGGTTTTCGTTTACCGCTGTAAAGAAAAGCAAAATTGTTCACATCTGTTTTTTTTTTGAAATATTAACATTTTTATTTGGGCTTTTTTTCGGTTCCGTAGGCTGTGTTTGCTTTATGCAGAGGGTTGTGGCGGTTTGGTGTGTTTCGGGGGGAGTTGGAATTTAAGGGTACATAGTCAGTTCATGACCAAGTGGGTTGGAAATACTAGAATCTAACGTAGGAATATTGTATCTGCTGATTTCTTCCCAATAATTGGAGCTGTAATTATGGCTTTCGCGAAGTCCGGTAAATGTAGTTAGTTTTTTTCCTTTCAACTCACTTTTTTCGATGTACCTTTTCTCGATAACATATAATTCGGAAAGGGACTCAATACGCGTTTGAGTCGAATCTTTTTTATGCTGAAACAAGATGTCGCTGTAATGACTTTGAACGAGTATATTGTCCTTTTGTAGTTTCTCTACATCCAAACAGTCATACGTCTCGGCTGATGTGTTATTTTTGATAATGGATGTGTAGCCGAAAAGTGTTTTTTTTTCTTCTTCTTTGGGAGCAAGCAAATTAAGATCTATTTGTAGATTGTCTCCATGGGTGATAAATCTGCCAACTGTGTCCGATTTATTCAGGATAAACTTATCGTTCGTTAATCGATATTTTTTTTTGATTTCATCCACAGAAGTAAGGTATTCTAACCAGGGAATAGTCGCCGTAACCATATTTATAGTGGTAAGTCGATTTTTTTCGGCATCGACTATCTTTTTGTTTCTAAAAGCACGGTGTTCTAATAGCCTGAATTTGAAGTTTTTGCTTTTGATGGGGATATAGTATTCTATCATCCCGTCAAAATAATACTTCGGAACATTGTTGTCTAATTGATAACTTCTGAAATAGCCATATAAAACGATGTAGTCTATTTTCTTTGGAACAACATTAACTTCGTTCAACAAAATGTTTCTTTCTTCTAATCTTGCTACTTTTCCGTTCAATAGTGTGCTACCGGAAATACTTAGTGTCTTGTAGCCTACGTGATGGATGGTTACGGAAGTATCGTTTAATAATTCGTTTCTGTTCGATTCGGTCAATTGTACATTGCCGGATATGTCGGATAGTGTTAGTATGCTTCCCTTGCTGTTTAGGATTTTCGCGAAGCTTATTGGGGTGTTCGTAGCATTATCTATAATTTTAATTTGTGCGCTAAGCCCGATAGTAACGCAAAAAACACACACAAATACGATGTTTTTTTTCATTTTATAAGGTTGTCTGGTTAAAAGACTAATCCGACATAACAAATACCGGATTAGTTCAATAAATCTAAGTAATCTTTATCCCACGATTTTTATTCCGAAAAGCCAAATCTCAGTGTTTCCTTTTTTTCCGTCCAAGAGTCCTTTGATGACAAGGATTTTTACTCCATCACCGCCGTTTACTTCTCTCATTTCCGCCACATTCATTTCCTGAACGCCATACGTGTTTAAATCCCATGTTTTCATTTCTTTACAAATTTAGTTTAAAAAGTTAATAATCAAAATGGTTGTTTGGTAAATTCAGCCATCCGCGCGCTTGATGGTTTTCGTTTACCGCTGTAAAGAAAAGCAAAATTGTTCACACCTGTTTTTTTTTTTTTTGAAATATTAACATTTTTGTTGGGGTATCTTAAGTGATTGTAGTTCACTCGTACTCCTGCCGGTGCGGATTTGTAATCCGTACCTTGTTTTTTGTTAGAAAACAAATTTCTTCTTTTTTATTGCTCTTACCGGGCAAACTACAGATTGCAAATCTGCGGTAACAAGGACATGCTATGATCAAGATATAAAAACCTGTTTTTCAATTTTAAACCATTTACCAATAAAATATGTAATTAGAGTTCCAGTAATTATAGCTATAATATCAAAAAAATCAAATACACCTTGAATATTAAATATCCCTAAACATTCATAGAATATATTTCCAACTAAAGTAATTAAAATCAACTCGTTAAACGTTTTTCGTTTACTAATACCACAAAAAAGGAATGTAGCCGCAGGCACACAAAATAGACTTCCTATTGTGTCTGCAAGATGGTAATCGTTTAAGTTATTTTGATAAATATATGGACGATAAGTAATTGAAAGTATTATTCCTAAAAAAAATAATACAACTCCAACTAAAATAAATATTGGCTTCCTTTTCATATCGAATTTTCAAATTAGGGGGGATTGCCCCCCCTCTACATGAAGTCAGTTAAATTACGGAACGCATTCCACAATTCCAATAAGTGCCGTTATAATTGCCTTTTGCTGTTGGTTCAGGGACTGTGCGATTAGTTGCAATGCAGTATGAAATCCATTCAACAATTGTGTCTGAAAGCCAAGATCCTCCGTTTGTTTGTAATAATTCTTGCTGTGTTAAATCTTTAATACTATTCATAAGTTTCGATAATTAGAGTAATTGATTGAAATACATTATTTTATGTTTTCTAATGCTTTCTTTTGCCCTCTTTCCCAAGCTGCTGCGGTTTCCTGAGGATTTGATATCATATCGTATATAAGTCCTCCAACTATAACTCCCACAATCCACCACAATCCTCCATCCGTTTCTCTCATTTCCACAGCATTCATTTCCTGAACGCCATACGTGTTTAAATCCAATGTTTTCATTTCTTTACAAATTTCTTCTTTTTTATTGCTCTTACCGAGCAAACCACAGATTGCAAATCTGCGGGTGGCAAGGGCAACTTTTTGATTAAATAAAAAAATGGACTGAAAATGCAATTAAATTATTGACAAGATGCATAATTGAGATTAAAATAATGGCATTTTCTTTTCTAAAATAGGCTATATAGTACATGAAAGCAAATACAAATCCAACCAAATAGGATGAAAAAATATAGGATAAATTAAAATCATGTATGAACAAAATCGGAGATAAAAAAACAAATAAGCAAAATTTTCTTTTCAGTTTAAGGTATCTATTCGTCAAGTAGAAAGGAATTGTAAAAAAAAGAATTGTCTCAAGAAAAGGTGCAACTAACACGCCACTAAAAAAAGCAAAATATATGTTTTTAGACAATGATGGGTTCTCTCCAGAAGATCCTGATGGAGAAAGCAGACCAACCAACATACTAATAAATAAAACCAAACAAATTCCTATAAGAATAAAAGTAGTCGTTTTTACTCTTTTAAGATATTGTATTATTGCTACTATCATAAATTTCAAAAAAAGAGTCCTGTTTACAAAAATAGTTGTAAATAGGACTCTATTCTTATATAAAATTAATGGGTAAAAGATCTCCCTGCCGTATAATCAGGATTCGCTACAGCCCATTTTTGTGCAACTGTGCAGACAGCAACATACCCATTTAGGATTTCTTCTGCATACATCCAAAATAGATCTGCCCAAGGAGATGCTCCTCCATCCGTTTCTCTCATTTCCACAGCGTTCATTTCCCGAACGCCATACGTGTTTAAATCCAATGTTTTCATTTCTTTACAAATTTAGTTTAAAAAGTTAATTTTCAAAATGTTTGTTTGGTAAATTCGTCCATCCGCGCGCTTGACGGTTTCATTTACCGGTGTAAAGAAAAGCAAAAATAGATTACATTATTTTGTGTTTGAAAGATAGTGGGGATTAAATACCTTTTAACACAGAAAAAACCTGACAGGGTTGGAATACCTATCCGGTTTTTTTCTAAAAAAGGTTACATTGTTCAATTCGATTATTCTTCGTCTTTTACTTCGGTATAGTACAGTTTGTATTTCAAGGTTACATCTTCCTTCGACTTTGGTATTTCTAATCGTGAAAAAGATGTTTGAGGACATTCGTAACATCTTTTTTTGATATAACTTAATAAGTCCTTTTTATTGGAATATCCACCCTTTATATAAAGGTTGGACATGTCAATGTCTTTCTTGATTCCGGGAAAATTCATCCCGAGAAAGAATTCGGAAGAACCGTTAAAAACAAGGTTATATGCGGATAAATCAAAATAAACCTGATTTTTGACTTTTTTATCGACAAAATAGACCGGACTATCTTTCAATAAGTCTTCATTGGGGCGGTTATCCTTGGAAGAATATACCAACGGATGTACATAGAATCCATTATTTTTGCCTTCGGCATTAAAATAGAACACTACACCCATAATCCGATACGTTTTTTCTTTTTCTAAAGGTACGCGTGATACAAAAGAACCGTAAACTGCATAGCTTATTGACAAGTTTGGTATTCGCTTTATTTTAGGAGTGATGGATTTGTATTTCTGCTTTTCGGGATATACTACTATTTCCTTTAAATAAACAACGGTATCCAATCCGATATCGTCACGCAGGGTATTTCTTGCTACGATGGCACTACCGGAAATAATTCCGAAAAACAATAACAGGAATATGGACTTTTTCATGGCTATTAAGATGTGAAAGTTGCAAAATGGTGAATGTGAATTTCAAATCTTGTTAACACATTAACATCGTATGTCCGAACTTTCAAGCGTTGAGTTATAATGTATCCAAAGAAAATAATGTCTTCTAATGGTAGTCTTTACAGTACATCCGTATTCGTTGACCGATGTTTCCGTGACTGTTTCACTTCCGATAAACGGACGTGCATAGGTCTTCATAGGCAGAAAGGAGAGCGATAAAATCACGATTGGCATGATTAAAGCCGATTTTTTGATGTTTTTCATTACAAATTTAGTTTAAAAAGTTAATTTTCAAAATGGTTGTTTGGTAAAATCGTCCATCCGCGCGCTTGATGGTTTTCGTTTACCGCTGTAAAGAAAAACAAGATTGTTCACAGCGATTTTGTTTGAGTGTATTTGCAATTTTGTTGCGGTAAAAGTCTCCGTTTGTAGGCTGTGCTCGCTCTGTGTAAAGGGGTGTGGCGGTGTGGAGTGTTTTGAGTGGGGAGCATAAAAGTTTCAAACATTCTGTTTTGAAATTCATGCTTTTTAGACAACGTTTTTTCAGACAAGACCTTCCGGATATTTCAATCCGGTCGGGTCTTTTCTCGAAAGATCAAACTGTCCAACCAATTACCGGAGCGAATTACATCAATGAAAAATCTTCATTTTAAAGTTTTTTATATTTGTTTGTAACTTCCATATTGCTTTGACCAAGAATCATATAAAAAAATGTTTTATTTTTGCAAGTTAATCAGAAATTTAATAATTCATGCGAGAAAAGGATTACAAAGTTCCCGAACCAACTCTTCGGCGCTTACCTTGGTATTTGGCTTATGCGCAATTGGTTCAAAAATCCGGAGATACCTATTTATCATCGACTCAGATAGCAAACAACATAGCGGTAGATTCATCGAAGGTCGCTAAAGATTTGTCGTACGTAAATATTTCCGGACGTACGCGTGTTGGGTATGATGTAAACGAATTGGTAAAAGTACTCGAAGAATTTTTGGGCTTTACCAAATCCCATCAGGCGTTTTTGTTTGGTGTAGGGAGTCTTGGTGGCGCTTTGATGCTTGACAATGGATTGAATCATTTTGGATTGGAGATCGTTGCTGGCTTTGATGTAAAATACGAATTGGTCGGAACAAGTATCAATAGGATTCCGATTCATCACGTTACTACTTTCAGCGAGTTGCAAAAAAAAACCGGAATCAAAATCGGGATTTTAACGGTACCCATCGAGAAAGCGCAAGAAACCGCCGAAATGATGATTCAGGGAGGTATTCAGGCGATATGGAACTTTACGCCGTTTCGTATTCGGGTACCGGAAAATATCATTGTGCAGAACACGTCAATCTATGCGCATTTAGCGGTAATGTTCAATCGGTTGAACGAGTTAAATAGTTTGTAATTGCCCGTTTTTTTGGTAAATTGAATAAAAGATGAAACAGCCATGTAAAAATAACTTTGACACACATGGGGATGATTAATGGCATGTTCTCTGCCTGTTGCAGACAGGCATGTGTCCTTAATGAAAAAGAATAAAAAATAAACAGATGAAAATTTTCGCCATAGGACAAAATTACTGTGAGCACAATAAGGAGCTTGGCAGTCTCACTCCGACTGAACCGGTTGTTTTCATGAAACCGGATACGGCTCTTTTGAAAGATAACAAACCCTTTTTTCTGCCGGACTTCAGCGATGAAATCCACTACGAGACAGAATTAATTGTGAAAATAAACCGAATCGGAAAAAATATTTCGGCTAAGTTCGCCCACCGTTACTACGATGAGGTAGGACTGGGGATTGATTTCACGGCACGTGATTTGCAAAGGAAGCTAAAAACGGAAGGAAAACCTTGGGAGATATGCAAAGCATTCGACAATTCGGCTGCGGTAGGTAGATTCTTACCCAAAACCGAATTTGTTGATATTCAGAATATTGATTTTCATTTGAAAATAAACGAAAAGACGGTTCAAGAGGGAAATACGAAAGATATGATATTCACGATCAGCGAAATAATTGCTTTTGTGAGTAAATTTTTTACCCTGAAGATAGGCGACATAATTTTTACAGGCACGCCCGTCGGCGTAGGGAAAGTAAAAATAGGCGACAAGCTGAATGGATATATTTTTGATCGGGAAATGTTCTGTTTTCAAGTGAAATAAACAATAGAACGAAAAATTAATCATTCGAGAACAATGTAAAAGCAGTTGTTGTTTTTTACAAGCTGGATTGTTCATCCATGTAATAAATGGATATTTTCTCCGTTTTGAATATGTTTTATCCCGACTTTATTAGTGAAAAAACGTTTATGAATCGACACATTTTTACCGTTTTATTTTTTGGACTCGCGGTCTTTGTTGCTCACACCCAAAAAACAATAACACGCGAGAACAAAATTAATTGGACCGGTATCGAAACTTGGACAGCTCCAAATACGTCGAAGCAAGTGATTGCTTTTGCGGACGCGCGTTATCCTGCGGATAATGATTTACCCTATTTTACTCAAACGATTACGAAAGAAAACAATGTCGATTTCAATGTGTCGATACTTAATCCGGTTTTTCAGTCCGTTTCTGCTGAAGAACGAAGCTGTCTTTCCGATAAACCGATTCCGGCAGACATATCCATTACCACATTTATCACAAGACATCGGGGAGCGGAAGATTTTCACGTTCAGCTTCTTCCTTTTGTGAAGCGCGGAGAAGAAGTTAAAAAGCTGATCAGTTTTACCATCCAATTGGAAGAAAAAATAAAACCACAATCGGTAGGAGCCGCAACCCGACATGCTTATACAACAGAATCCGTACTAAAATCGGGTAATTTTGTCAAAGTCAAAATAAGTGAGAGTGGAATTTACAAACTTACTTACGAAGCATTAAGCGCGATGGGTATCAGTCCGGCTGATGTTCGTGTTTTTGGTTATGGAGGAGCGTTGCAGGAGCAAGATTTTACGAAATTCAAACCGGACGATTTACCGGAAGTCGCCATCTGGATAGAAAAAGGTTCCGATAATATATTCAATGCCGGAGATTACATCCTATTTTATGGACAAGGCGTTACGAAATGGAAATTTGATTCTTCCAAGAAAATTTTTACACACACCCGCAATCCTTACGCGACTGAGGGTTACTATTTCATAACATCGGATGCGGGGGGCGGAAAAAAAATACAGGAAAAAACAATCTCACTACCAAGCGACGCGGTCATTTCCGCAATTAGTGAATTTAACGACTACCAAGTTCATGAAATAGAGCGCGTGAATATCGGAAAAACAGGTAAGACATTCTACGGCGAAGAATTTTCCGGTACGCTAAGTTATAATTTCCCGTTTACATTTCAGAATCTTACATCTGACAATATTACGGCGAGAATTGACGTGGCGGCAGTCTCTACAGAAAATACATCTTTCGACTTTAGTCTAAACGGTGCCAACACAAAAAACATCTCTATCGCCCGCCTGTCTGACAGATACGATGTCGGAAAAGATGCCAACGTAACCTTCACATTTCCGACTCCTACTACTTCCGATCTCACGTGTAATTTGACCTATAACAGGACTAATAACGGGTCTCGAGGTTACCTGAATTACATTGCGATAAATGTTCGTCGCACACTCCGGATGACAGGTTCTGTCATGTTTTTCAGAAACGTCGATAATCTGAATACGTTAACTTACAACAAATATCAGATTTCGGACGCTAATGCCAATGTACAGATATGGGATATTACAGATCAAAGTAACATTGCCCGAATAGCGACAACTCGAACCGGAGATATACTTGAATTTACAGATTCCAACGAAGAATTGAAACAATATGTAGCTATTGATCCGACAGCCAAAACGGCTTTTACGTTAGAGCCTGCTAATGTAGGCAATGTAGCTAATCAGAATATTCATGGCTTGGGAGCAACTGATATGCTTATCATCACGCATCCCAACTTTACTTCACAAGCCGAGAAACTCGCCGAAGCACACCGCATCAAAGACAATCTGAGAGTCAACGTAGTAACTATCGAGCAGGTTTACAACGAATTTTCTTCCGGAACTCCGGATGTGTCTGCCTATAGATGGGCGATGAAGATGTTCTACGATCGCGCCGTCGCTTCTGGAATTACAAATGATCTGCCGAAATATCTACTGTTATTTGGAAGAGGAACTTACGATAATCGGGGGATAATCAATAATTCGGGGTACAATCTTGTGCTTACTTATCAGCACGATTTCTCTTTAAACTTAGTTGAATCGTTTGTTACCGATGATTATTTCGGATTGATGGATGACAACGAAGGCGAAAATGTCAAGACAGGCGTGATCGATATCGGCATAGGCCGTTTTCCTGTCGTAACAACGCAGCATGCCGAAGACGTGGTAAGCAAAATAATTTCCTATATGAACAACGAAATAAAAGGGAATTGGAAGAATCAATTAGGCTTCGTCGCCGACGACGGCAACGACTCGACACATATCAGACAAGCGGAGGAATTATCTAAAACACTTTTCAAAGCAAGTCCCCAATTTCAGCATCAAAAGATTTATCTGGACGCCTTTCCACAAGAAGTTACAGCCAGTGGCGAAAGCTATCCTATGGCGGATAAGAAACTACATGGACTGTTAAATTCCGGTTTATTCATGTTAAACTATTCCGGACATGCCAGTCATGCTGGGTGGACCGGCGAGAAAATCCTTACGACAAACGATGTGAAAACGATGTTTAACCGAAAATTGCCGTTTTGGTTCGCTTCAACCTGCGATTTTGTGTTGTTTGACAAAGATGAAATCTCGGCAGGCGAATACGTACTGCTAAATCCAACAGGAGGTGGTATTGGTATTATGTCCGCGGCACGTACGGTGTATGCCAACCAAAATGAACGGATAAACAGATATTTTACAATTGGTCTATTTGAGAAAAATAACGGTCAATACCCGAGGTTGGGAGACGCGTATCGCAAAGCAAAAAGTTCAATAGGTCCGGAGACAAACAAATTGACCTACATGTTATTTGGCGATCCGGCGTTAAAACTCAATTATCCGTCGGAATATACCGTGGTAACGGAATACGTAAACAGTATTCCGGTTTTGTCAGCCGATACGCTACGAGCACTTTCTGTTAATGAAATTCAGGGCTACATGGCAGATACAAATGGGAATAGAGTTAACAATTTCAACGGGACATTGGAAATTACCGTGTATGACAAGATTCAACAAATTACGACGTTAAATAATCCCGGTATCGGCGACGAAAAAAATTCGTATTACAAATTTACCGATCGTCCCAATATCTTATATGCCGGAAAAGTACGCGTGATAAATGGCGATTTCACGTTTTCGTTCATGATGCCCAAAGATATTCGCTACAATTACGGTAGCGGTAGGATAAATTACTATGCAAACGATACCATATCCGGAAAAGAAGGACAGGGATACTTTGAAAACTTTATTGTCGGAGGCTCCAATTCCAATGTGGAATATGAAAACGAGGGTCCCGATATTGAAATGTATTTGAATACGGCATCTTTCCGGTCGGGAGATAAGGTAAATGAAACACCGTTGTTTGTAGCGCGAGTAGCCGACGAAAGCGGAATTAACACCGTCGGAAGTGGAATCGGAAACGATTTAAGATTAGTAATAGACAACAATCCCTACAATTACCACACACTCAACGAATATTATGAAGCAGAGATAGGTAGTTACCAAGCGGGATGGATTCGATTCAAAATACCGGAATTGACGGAAGGAAAACATACCCTTACATTTTACGCGCGTGATTTGTTAAATAATTCTTCTCAGGCTACCATGGACTTTGAAGTAGTGCATGGACTTAATCCTATCATTTTTAACATCAGCAATTTCCCCAATCCGGTAAAAACCCAAACTACTTTTGTTGTCGAACATAACAGACCCGAAGTTGTGTTAGAAACCAAAATCGACATTTATGACCTTACCGGAAGAATGATATTCTCCAAAGAGCAAAGTAACGCCGACAGCTTGATGTGGGATTTGAGAGACTCGAATGGTAATAAAGTTCGCACGGGACTTTACATGTACAATGTTTCCGTAAAAACATCAAACAGCGAATATACATCCAAAGGGAATAAAATAATAGTCTTGGAACAATAAAAAATAATGTTTGCGTTTAAACTAATATCATAAAAAATGAATAGCTTGAGCCTGAATTTTAAGGAGGTAAAAGTTGTATAAAGAAATCATAGAATTAAAATAACGACGAATGAAAAAAACGGCTTTAGTATTATTGGTAACGCTTCTCTCGGGAATTGTTACTGCTCAAAATGAAGTAAACAAGCAATTGAATCCCATTTTAACCGGTGTACCTTCATTATCCATCACGCCCGATTCGCGTGCGGGAGGTATGGGCGATGTTGGGGTTGCTACCACACCCGATATAAATTCCCAATACTGGAATCCTGCAAAATATGCCTTTATGGAAAGTCCTGTCGGTGTATCGCTTTCATATACACCTTGGCTCAGAAAGTTGGTAAGTGATATCGATTTGGGTTATTTAGCCGGTTATTGGAAATTTGACGAATTACAGGCGGTCAGCGCTTCTTTGCGTTACTTCTCGTTAGGAGAAATTCGGCTTACCGATGAAAACAATAACCCTTTATACGACGCGCATCCCAATGAAATGGCATTTGATATTGGTTACTCACGTTTGCTCTCCGATAATTTGTCCGCGGCTGTTGCTTTTCGGTACATCCGTTCAGATTTGAATATCCGGGACGAATCGGATATGGTACCCGGAAATGCAATTGCTGCCGATATTGCCGCTTACTACCACACACCCATCGAAATGATGACAGGAGACGGTAATCTGGCTTTCGGGTTGAATATCTCCAACATCGGCTCCAAAATTTCTTACGACAACAATTTGACCAGTTTGTTTATTCCCACTAATCTCAGATTAGGCGGATCATTTGAATATCCATTTGATGATTACAATAAAATAGCATTTAGTTTGGATTTGAATAAGTTACTTGTTCCTACTCCCGTCGTAAAAATGGAGGATGAATCGGATGCCGAGTATGAGTTGCGCAGAGAAGAATATCAACAAACAGGTCCGATAGCCGGTATTTTCAAATCATTTGGAGACGCACCCGGTGGCGGGTCCGAAGAGTTGAAAGAAATTATGTGGTCCGCGGGAGCAGAATATACGTACAACGATCAATTCTTTGTCCGTGCCGGTTATTTCAACGAACATGAGCTAAAAGGAAACCGAAAGTATTTCTCGGCGGGTGTCGGCTTCAAATTAAATGTTTTCAAACTAGATGCCGCCTATCTAATTTCAGTAGCGCAGTCCAATCCACTCGATGGGACACTACGGTTTACGCTTGGATTTGATATGGATGGCTTAAAAAGCCTGATGCAATAAATTAACACGAAAGAAAGACAAAAACGGTTGTTTTGAGAAATTAAAATTCAACCGTTTTTTTGTTGCCAACGCCATGACCATTTCAACCGGACAAGGCAACTGATTTTTTGCAAAATTTTAAAAAAATCTTTTTTAGATTACTTATCATATAATAAATCTCCCGGATGAAACATCCAAATCAACCAACGTTTACACACAAAAGGCTGATAAATGGCTTGTTTTCAGTCTGCTGACAGGTTTACGTTGCAGTATAAAAAAATAACACATGAAGATTCGAGTTGGTTTCGGGTACGACGTACATGTTTTTGCTCCCAATAGAGAACTCCGGCTTGGTGGTATAAAGATTGACTATCATCTCGGATTGTCAGGGCATTCCGACGCGGATGTGCTTATTCACGCGCTTTGTGATGCCTTGCTCGGAGCCGCGAATTTGCGGGATATTGGTTATCATTTTTCGGATACAGATTCTGAATATAAAAATATTGACAGTAAAATTCTCTTGAAAAAAGTGATGTGTAAAATCCGAGAAAAGGGGTATGAATTTGGAAATGTAGATTGTACGATAGTAGCCGAGCAACCCAAGCTCAATCCATATATTCCCGATATAGTAGGGACTTTAGCCGAAGTTATGTCAGTAGCACCCGATGATATTTCCATCAAAGCCACTACCGGCGAGAAAGTGGGATTTGTTGGCAGAGGGGAAGGAATAGTGGCTTACGCTACTACGTTGATCTACCAAGTTTAGTTTAAGCAAATGGAAGTGTAAAAATTTTTTTATCACGCAATAAAGAAAAAGAAGCTGTCTTTTTTAGTTGAGACAGCTTCTTTTCTACTTTATTTAAGAGCCTTATCTAAATCTCCCACGCCAAACCACTTGCTCCAAGCACAGCCGCGTCGGCATCTTTCAGAGTAGAAAATAGAACTTTCACTTTTCCTTTCCAGATAGAAAGTAGATTCTTCTCCATGTGCTCAACAATCGGTTTAAGAATCAAATCGCCGGATTTGGATAACCCGCCAAACAACACTATGGCTTCAGGAGCACTAAAGGCAACAAAATCGGAAAACGCCTCGCCAAGAACTTTCCCCGTGTAGGCAAAAATTTCTTTTGCAACATCGTCTCCAACCATAGCTGCGTCAAATACGTCTTTGGATGTAATCCTTTCAGCAGGTATATTGCGCAACACACTATCCTTATCACTCGTTTCAAGTATTTCACGGGCCGAACGCGCTACTCCTGTGGCAGAAGCATATGCTTCCAAACAACCGGTTCGACCGCATCCACACATACGTCCGTTGTTACGAACCACATTCACGTGACCAAGTTCTCCGGCAAATCCGTCGTGTCCGTAAACAATTTTTCCGTCAATCACGATGCCGCTACCTACTCCGGTGCCGAGTGTGATCATGATGAAATTTTTCATCCCACGCGCTACACCGTAGGTCATTTCACCAACAGCGGCTGCATTAGCGTCGTTGGTTACCGCGGCAGGTACACCAAGGGCATCCTGCAGCTTTTGGGCAAAAGGGACAACTCCTTTCCAGGGGAGATTCGGGGCAAATTCGATATTGCCCGTATAGTAATTCCCATTAGGACAGCCGGCACCAATACCTTTAATCTTTTCAATCCCTCCGACAGCTTCAATCTGTTTTTTTAGTTCTATCTCTAACTCATGTACGTAAGCGTCAATATCCGGATTGTCTGTTTTGATAGCCCCTTTGGAGACCACATTACCACGCGTATCAACTATTCCGAACACGGTGTTTGTGCCACCCATGTCGATTCCTATTACATAAGGTTTTTCGGTTTGCATAATTTCAGTATAATTCATTAGTATTAATCCACAGGGATATCTTTGTTTACATTCTTAGAGCCGACTAACGCGTAGTAAAGCAGGTAAGCCAAACCGGCTATGATCAACCAATAACTGTTCAAGAATCCGGCCCCGTCAGCGATCAAGCCTTGAATCCAAGGCAGGATACCGCCACCGACAACCATCATCATGAAAATTCCGGATGCCATCTCTGTGTATTTGCCTAAACCTTCTACGGCAAGATTGAAGATACTTCCCCACATAATCGAAGTACAGAGACCACATGCCATAAGGAAAAGAATTTTTACGGGAACAGTTGCTCCAAACATGCTGAATGACGCTCCAACAGGCATAAATATGGCGAGCAATACAAACAAAATTCCAAGTCCGGAAGTAAACATAAGCATGGATTTACTGGAAATCTTAGCACCAAAAATTCCACCGAGCAAACGTCCGACAAGCATTAGCGCCCAATAAACGCTGACAAATGTACCTGCGATAACCGGAGCAATTCCAAGTCCGTTGCCAAGCGCGTCTGTGGTCATGTACAGGTTCATAATGTTAGGAATACCAACTTCAACACCCACGTAGATAAATATTGCTACAACACCCATCACGAAATGACGGAATGACATGGCGCTGTGTTTTTTATCAGTTACAACTGCTTCCTTAACTTGTTTTTCTTTGCGAGGTTCCGGTATTTTTACAACCAATAAAACGATGAATGCAAACGCGAAAATTCCCATCGCTAAGAATAAAGCGGGATTGGCGTCGCTGATGGCGGCTTTCGTTACATCGCCCATCAGATAGCCAACCAGTACCGGTACGATTGTAGCTCCGATAGAGTTAATCGAACCACCCCATTGGATAAGTTGATTCCCTTTGTTACCACCTCCACCAAGCGTATTTAACATCGGATTGACAACCGTATTCAACATACACATGGAGAAGCCTGAGATGAAAGCGCCGGTAAGGTAAACGGGAAAACTTTCCATGGATCCCGATAGAAAAGTAATTAAAACGCCAACAAAACCAACCAAAACAGCAGAAAGCGCGGTAAATTTATACCCTTTTTTCTGAAGAATCATTCCGGCAGGCAGTCCCATGAATAAGTAGGCAAGAAAGTTTGCCAGATTACCCAACTGAGACATGGCATTCGTAGCCTGAAACTGATTCTTTACGATAACGCCAAATGGATTTTGTAATCCGGTAACGAAAGAAATCATGAAAAATAGCATGAACATTACCGCGATTGGCAATGCGTAGTTCTTCTTTTGAACATTTTCTGTTGTCATACGATATTAAATTAAAAAGTTATTTTATTGAAAATTAGTATTCTGCAACTTCAGGTGGAATTTGTTCTATATTTCTTAATTGCCTGCCAATGGACTTTTTATTTAGACAAATGTTAGCGAATTATTGTCGTATTCGCTAATACAATCATTTTGGTATCAACAATTCACGATGATTCATGGTTATGCAAAAGTATTAAGAAAAATCGGAATTGTAAAACAAAAAAACACCTAAACACACAATTTTGTAATTATTCTGAAAAAATTTAATACAATTTGCTTGATTAATTAAAAAATGTATTACATTTGCATCCATAAAAATTAACAACTATCATCTAATGAAAGCTTGGTTTGCATTTTCTTATTTTTACTTTTACTTTAGTAAGTGAGAGCAGGATAGCTTATGTGAACATTCTATTGAAAACTTCAAGTTATAAATACAAAAAAATCCTGCTCAAAAAAAACGAGCGGGATTTTTTATTAAAACAGTACCATCCTGATGAAACAAGTAGCTATACAAGGTGTTGAAGGATCGTTTCACGAAATCGCGGCAAGAACCTATTTCAGCGAAGAAGAAATCGAAATTATCCCTTGTGAAACATTTAGAGATGTTTTCGAATCGTTAAACAACAATGAAGAGATGATCGGGATTATTGCCATTGAAAATACAATAGCCGGCAGTCTGCTTCAGAATCACGATTTGCTTCGGAAAAGTGGTTGTCTGATTATCGGCGAGATAAAACTTCGAATTACCCATCAGTTTGCCGTTTTACCGGGACAAAAAATTGACGAAATCCACGAAGTACACTCCCATCCGATCGCCTTGATGCAGTGTGAAGATTTTCTGGACCAACACAAACATATCATGGCGGTAGAAAGCGACGATACAGCACTTTCCGCTCAAGAAATCGCCGAAAAACAGATCACGGGAAGAGCTGCCATTTGTAGCCTATCTGCCTCTGAAAAGTACGGACTCGAAATTTTAGCTGAAAGCATCGAAACCAACAAGCGGAATTTTACCCGTTTTCTCATTGTGGCAAAGCCCGACAAAGCTTACCGGATGAATCGGGGTATGGAACTCAACAAATCAACGATTGTTTTTACCTTACCGCACGAAGAAGGCAGCTTGTCCAAAGTGCTGACGATACTCTCATTTTATCACGTCAACCTGACTAAAATCCAATCCTTGCCGATTGTGGGGCGCGAGTGGGAATATCAGTTTTACGTGGCTCTGACATACAACGACTATGAACGCTACAAACAATCGCTTGAAGCGATTAAACCCCTGACACGAGAATTTCAAAATCTGGGCGAATACCGCGATTCAAAAACACCAAACGACTGATTCGTAGGATTTTAGTGATAAAACGAGTTCAAAAGATAGTTAAATCCAATTTAAGATGGGTCAAAATACAAATAATATTGAAGATAAGATAGTTCCCGCGAATCGGCTAAACAGTGTTTCGGAATATTATTTTTCTCAAAAGTTACGCGAGATAGCCGAGATGAATGTAGCCGGTAAAAATGTTCTGAATCTGGGAATTGGAAATCCGGATCTGCCACCTTCGCGAGAGACGATTGACGCGCTCTGTCAAGAAGCCCAAAAGCCAAACGTTCACGGCTATCAAAGTTACAACGGAATCCCCGAATTGAGAAAAGGCTTCGCCGATTGGTACAAAAGATGGTACAATGTCGAATTAAATCCAAACACGGAAATTCAACCGTTAATTGGTTCCAAAGAAGGGATTTTACACATAACGTTGGCTTTTGTCAATCCAGGCGACGCAGTTTTAGTTCCCAATCCGGGCTATCCGACCTACCACTCTGTCAGCCGATTGGCGGAAGCTGATTTGATAACTTACGATTTGGATGAGCATAACCACTGGCAACCCGATTTTGACGCGTTAGAAAAGATGGATTTATCCAACGTAAAACTGATGTGGACAAACTACCCCAATATGCCGACAGGCTCAAACGCGACAGAAGAATTATTTGAAAAATTGGTCAATTTTGGAAAAAAACACAATATCGTTATCTGCAACGACAACCCGTACAGTTTTATCTTGAATGACAAAAAGTTAAGTATATTGTCGGTTGACGGAGCAAAGGACATCTGCATTGAATTGAATTCGATGAGCAAATCGCACAACATGGCAGGATGGCGTATTGCCATGGTAGCAAGTAATCCACAGTTTATTAAATGGATACTGGCAGTAAAGTCCAACGTGGATAGCGGTATGTACAGACCCATGATGGTTGCCGCATCTCAAGCTTTACAAAATAGCGACGAATGGCACAACAAGATGAATGAAGTCTATTCAACGCGAAAAAAACTCGCTTTTGCCATCATGGATACGTTGGAGTGTAGATACAACAAAGATCAGGTAGGGATGTTTCTCTGGGCAAAAATCCCCGATAAATGGAAAGATGCGACTGAACTTACCGATAAAATTCTCTATGAAAAAAACGTATTTATCACACCCGGATTAATCTTTGGAAGCAACGGGAAGCGGTACATAAGAATCTCACTTTGCAGTCCGGAGAGTATGTTGGAAGAAGTATTGAAGAGAATCCGTTAGACAAACAAAATAAAAGATAGAAATAGTAAATTTTTAGTAGATAACCGAATAACTTCGTCTGAAAATCGACAAAAAGTTGTCGGTACAAATAGAATAAATAGAAATGGAATTACAATCAATTTTATTGCCGGGTGTAGACCCGAAACGTCCACTCGTAATCTCGGGACCTTGTAGCGCGGAAACGGAAGAACAAGTAATGACAACCGCAAGAGCGTTGCAAAAAGCCGGTATAAAGATATTTCGCGCCGGCGTATGGAAACCACGTACCAAACCGGGAGGCTTTGAAGGACATGGCGAAGTGGCATTCTCATGGCTGAAACGTGTGAAAGAAGAATTGGGCATGTACATTGCCGTAGAAGTGGCTAATGTGAAACATGTCCGTGAGTCACTTGCCAACGATGTCGATATTATCTGGATCGGCGCGCGAACTACAGCCAATCCTTTTTCCGTACAAGAAATTGCAGATGCGCTGGAAGGTACGGATATTCCCGTTTTAATAAAAAATCCGGTCAATCCCGACGTGGATCTCTGGATAGGCGCCATCGAACGGATTTATAAAGCCGGAATACGCCGAATTGGAGCCATTCATCGCGGATTCAGCTCTTCCGAAAAAAAAATATACCGTAACTTACCCCAGTGGCATATCCCCATCGAACTAAAACGTCAAATACCTAATCTGCCGATCATATGCGACCCATCTCACATCGGTGGCAGCAGAGAACTGATTGCTCCTATCAGCCAGCAGGCAATGGACTTGAATTTCGATGGTGTAATCATCGAAACACACTGTAACCCTGAAAAGGCGTGGAGTGATGCCGCTCAACAAATTACGCCGGAAGTATTGACACTCATTCTCGACAACCTGGTAATTCGCGAAACAAAGCAGACAACCGAAAATCTGACCGCCCTACGCCGACAGATTGATGGATTGGACAACGACTTGTTGGAACTGTTGGCTAAACGGATGCGGGTGTCCCAAGAAATCGGGGTTTATAAAAAAGAACACAACATGCCAATTCTGCAAACGCAGCGTTACGACGAAATACTCAAAGATCGTATCGCGCAAGCTGAAAAGATGGGAATGAGCGGTGAGTTTATGAAAACGGTGTTGATGGCTATTCACGAAGAATCCGTACGTCAGCAAATGTTGATCATGAAGTAGGTGGGGGTTAAAAAACTTGGATAACAGGTTGGAGCTTTTTCCCCTGGTAAATAAGGATAACTTGCAGATGGATTAACACTTATTGACAATTCAACCCCATGCAAGTAATTAGTTTGGGAAGAAAAACAATCAATCCGACAACGACAGAGATAATTGCAGCCAGTAGTACACCTCCGGCTGCAATGTCTTTTACTCTGCCGGCAGTCTCGTCTTGCTTCGGCGAAACTTTATCGGTCAACGTTTCGAACGCGGTATTAAACATCTCGGCACTGAAAACCAGTCCGATACAAATAACTATCGCTATCCATTCCAACGGCGAGATTTTAAAAAGAAATCCCAAACAAACAGCCAAACATGCCACACCGGCATGAATTTTCATGTTCGATTCGGTTGTGAAAACCGATCGAATACCTTGCCAAGCATATCCGAAACTTTTGAATAATCTTTTCATCTGTTTAAAATTTATTCTTTTACACCAGGATACAGGAAACACGCCATCAATCATCCCCTTGTTGCCAAAATTGGTTGACGTGATGGGTAAGTCAAACAGCAATGAGCATGCAAAAATAAAAAAAAATACGTAATTATATCTGTCGCGCTCTCCGATAATAATATTTGTTCTTTTTTGAGTCCCAATCGAAAAGTCTTTCCGAGAAGTCTCGTTCATAAGCCTTGTTAAAAGGTTGTAAAATTCGAAATTGGTTTTCGGAGTGGACTTTTTTTATTTTTTATTACCTTTGCCACTCTTAATTTAGATGAGACTATGAGTACGATGACCATTACTTTAATCGTTTTAGCCGTTACGGCAGCTTTCTTTGTGTGGGGAAAAATTCGCTCGGATATTGTAGCCTTGAGTGCCCTATTGTTGCTTACCCTATTAAATATTCTAACACCCGCTGAGGCGTTGTCCGGATTCTCAAACTCGGTCGTGCTGATGATGGCGGGATTATTCGTCGTAGGGGGAGCCGTTTTTCAGACCGGATTGGCAAAATCCATAAGCCTTCGTCTTTTGAAATTAGCGGGACAAAGTGAATTAAAACTTTTTCTGCTGATAATGCTTGTTACGGTATTTTTTGGATCGTTTGTAAGCAATACCGGCACCGTGGCGCTTTTGCTTCCCATCGTGGTAAGTCTTGCTACCGAAGCCAATATCAACGCCCGACGCTTATTGATGCCTATGGCATTCGCGAGCAGCATGGGGGGGATGATGACACTCATTGGTACGCCCCCCAACATGATTATTAACGACGTATTAGTCGAAGCCGGATTTGACGGACTCTCATTCTTTACATTTCTTCCCGTGGGGATAATAATAGCAGTTATAGGTATATCGGGACTACTCCCCCTGTCTCGTTTGTTAGCGAAGAAAGAAAATCGCAACAAAGGTGCCACAACGGTAAAATCTCCTATAGAATTAGCCAAAGAGTATCAAATATCGGACAATCTTTTTAGAATAAAAGTACCATCAGACTCATCGATTAAAGGGAAAAAACTTCATGAACTTCAAATCACGCAAAGGTATAATATCTCTGTTTTAGAAGTGCGTCGAAGAGCGAATCAGCAAAGTATCTTCCTCAAAGCAGCTGTTCGTTTCAATCAAGAGCTTGCTGGTGCCGAAACCATAATTCAAGGGGAAGATGTCTTGTATCTGTTTGGAAATTATGACCAAATCAAGTCGTTTGTCGATGATAACAAACTGAAGTTTATCGACAGCTCCTTTTCAGAAGGAAAACATTTACCCGACATATCCGGAAAATTGAAGTTTGAAGACATCGGTATTGCCGAAGTGGTTATTATGTCCACATCTAAACTGATTAACAAAGTCGTAAAAGTTTCGGGTTTCAGAGCAAAATACAATGTAAACATACTCGGAATTAAGCGGGGAAAAGAATACTTGCTCCATAATGTGAAGGATGATAAAATCCAATCGGGAGATGCCTTGTTAGTACAGGGAACTTGGAGCGATATCGAGCATCTGATGCAGGAAGAACCGGATGTGGTAGTGGTAGGACGTCCTTCCGATGAAGCGTCCAAAGTACCCCTGAGTAGCAAAGCCCCCATTGCCGGAGTAATCATGGTAGCGATGGTTGCACTAATGGTGTTGAATGTGCTGACACCTGTGATTGCGGTATTGACGGCAGCGGTAGCCATGATTCTTACCGGATGTTTTCGCAATGTGGAAGCTGCCTATAAAACGATTAACTGGGAAAGTATCGTATTATTCGCCACTATGATTCCCATGGCTATCGCGATGGAGAAAACAGGCGCATCACAAGCGATATCCGGAGGCATTGTCAGTGGGCTAGGGCAATACGGACCACATGTTGTACTGGCAGGTATTTACATGGGTACGTCGTTACTCAGTATGTTTATTAGCAATACGGCTACCACAGTACTATTTGCGCCGATCGCCCTTCAATCGGCAGTATCGTTGGGAATAAGTTCTTTACCCTTGCTTTTTGCAGTCGCCGCGGCGGCGAGCGCGTGCTTTGCCACCCCGTTCGCTACGCCCCCAAACGCCTTGGTAATGTCTGCCGGACGTTACACGTTTAAGGATTACGTCAAGATAGGAATGCCCTTGCAGTTGGTAATCGGAATCGTGATGATACTCGTACTTCCGCTATTATTTCCTTTTTAAAACAATATCTTTAAGTGTTGACCATCTCGCTTGTGGTATGTGAGAAAATTTAGAATGGAATTAAATAGAGAATGATTAAAGAAAAATTTCTCTAATTCGTTTTTTTATTCGAGGTTAAATCTGTAACTTTGCGCATCAATTTGTGGGTAAAAAATCCGTCTTAAAGTAGTTTAGAGAAAAATAAATATTACAAGATAAAATACCATACTTACTCTTTCTCCGGTATTTATTCATCTGACTTCCGGTTAAAAATTTAAATACGAACTATATTCAAAATTAAAACAGAAAATTTATGTGGTTAATTGATTCTTCGATAGGAAGAAAACTCATCATGAGTATCTCCGGTGTTTTTCTGGTTCTGTTTCTGACGTTTCATAGCTTAATGAATGTTACGATTCTGATCAGTGCGGATACTTACAACGCCGTCGCCGGAATGTTAGGAGCAAATTGGTATGCTTTGGTTGGAACAGCAGTAATGGCTGCCGGTTTTGTGGTGCATATTCTCTACGCGTTGTACTTGACATTTCTAAATCTCAAGGCACGTGGCAATGACCGTTATGCTGTTACACAGCGTCAAAAAGGTGTCAGCTGGGCATCAAAGAATATGTTTATACTCGGTTTGGTGGTGCTTGGCTTTTTGGTATTACACTTAATCCATTTCTGGTCAAAGATGCAGTTGGTTGAGATTATGCACGGACATGACTGGGCAGCCGCCGGAAAAGCCGACCCTACCGATGGGGCGTATTTTCTCAATGAACTCTTTAGTAAGCCGTTCTATTGTATAATGTACATCGTATGGTTAGCTGCGCTTTGGATGCACTTGACACACGGCGTTTGGAGTTCGCTTCAATCATTGGGGTTGAATAACAAAAAATGGTTTCCCCGCGTGAAAGTAATTTCCAATATTTACGCTACCATCATCATACTAATTTTTATGGCTGTTCCGGTATTTTACTTGTTCGGCTATCGGGCAGTGTAACGTGTTCTGTATAACTTATTAAAAAAATTAAGAATTATGGCAAAAAAAGACGATATATTCGAAAAGGCAAAAAGTGCCGTGAATAAGGCTGCAGAAACAATTAAGGACAAAGCCGAAGATATGGTAGAAGGATTACAGGATTTGGTAGAAGATGTTGTAGAAGAAGTGAAAGAACTTGTAGATGAAAAAAAAGATGTAAATGTTCAGACTACGGAAGTCGCATCAATTCATACTAAAGAAGAAACTACCGATAAAATAGATGATAGACAACAAACTTCGGAAGTGAAGAAAGAAAATAAAATAATGACCCGAAAAGAAGCCAAAATTCCCGAAGGACCTTTGGCTGAAAAATGGAGCAACTACAAAGCGCATCAGAAATTGGTAAATCCCGCTAACAAACGTCGCTTGGATGTGATTGTGGTAGGAACGGGATTGGCAGGAGCATCAGCGGCGGCTTCTCTGGCTGAAATGGGCTTTAACGTCTTGAACTTCTGTATTCAAGACAGTCCCCGTCGCGCACACTCCATTGCCGCGCAAGGCGGTATCAATGCCGCTAAAAACTATCCCAACGATGGAGACAGCGTATATCGCTTATTTTATGATACGATCAAAGGAGGAGACTACCGTGCACGCGAAGCCAACGTATATCGCTTGGCGGAAGTATCCAACAGTATTATAGACCAATGTGTAGCGCAAGGAGTTCCTTTTGCTCGCGAATACGGTGGATTATTGGACAATCGTTCGTTTGGTGGAGCGCAGGTTTCACGAACATTTTACGCGCGTGGTCAAACCGGACAGCAATTACTTCTGGGAGCCTATTCCGCATTGAGTCGTCAGGTCGGAAAAGGTACCGTAAAACAATACGTTCGCTATGAAATGCTTGATATTGTAGTCGTGGAAGGTCGCGCCCGCGGTATAATCGCTCGTAATCTGACTACCGGAAAAATCGAACGTTTCTTTGCGCATGCCGTAGTAGTAGGAAGTGGCGGTTATGGAAATACGTTTTTCCTTTCGACCAACGCGATGGCTTCCAACGGATCAGCCGCCATGCAGATGTACAAAAAAGGAGCCTACTTTTCCAATCCGGCTTACGCACAGATTCACCCGACCTGTATTCCGGTACATGGCGACTACCAATCCAAGCTGACACTCATGTCTGAAAGTTTGCGTAATGACGGTCGTATCTGGGTACCCAAGAAAAAAGAAGATGCCGAAAAAATCCGTAATGGACAGCTCAAACCAACCGATCTGAAAGAAGAAGATCGTGATTATTATTTGGAACGCCGTTATCCCGCTTTCGGGAATTTGGTTCCGCGAGACGTAGCTTCTCGTGCCGCAAAAGAGCGTTGCGATGCCGGATTCGGAGTAGGTAACACGGGATTGGCTGTGTATCTCGACTTTGAAGATGCTATTAACCGATTAGGCGAAGATGTCGTTCGCGCCCGATACGGAAACTTATTCCAGATGTACGAAAAAATTGTGGATGACAACCCCTATAAAACCCCGATGATGATTTATCCCGCCATCCACTACACCATGGGCGGTATCTGGGTAGATTACGAATTGCAAACATCGGTTCCCGGATTGTTCTGTATTGGAGAAGCCAATTTCTCAGACCACGGTGCTAATCGTCTTGGTGCTTCTGCCCTGATGCAGGGCTTGGCAGATGGATATTTTGTGTTGCCGTACACGATTCAAAATTATTTAGCCGATCAAATTCAGGTACCCCGCATGAGTACCGATAAGGATGAATTTGCGCAAGCCGAAAAGGGGGTAAATGAGCGCATTCAAAAGATAATGAACATTCAAGGAAAACGCTCGGTGGACAGTATCCACAGAGAATTAGGCATTGTCATGTGGGATTTTGTCGGAATGGGACGCACAGCCGAAGGTCTGCAAACGGCATTGGACAAAATCAAAGCCATCCGCAAGGAATTTTGGACGAATGTATATGTGCCGGGTAAAACAGACGGCTTGAATATCGAATTGGAAAAAGCGCTTCGGTTGGCGGACTTCATCGAAATAGGCGAATTGATGGCGCGCGACGCCCTTCTTCGTGAAGAAAGTTGCGGAGGACACTTCCGCGAAGAATACCAAACTCCGGAAGGAGAAGCACTTCGAGACGATGAAAAATTCTCGTATGCTTCTTGCTGGAAATATACCGGCGACGAAAAAGACCCTGAATTAATTAAAGAACCGCTGGATTACGAATTTGTAGTTCGTCAGCAAAGAAATTATAAAGCGTAAACAATGGAAAAAACATTAAATCTCACGCTAAAAGTTTGGCGTCAAGACAGTCCGAAAGTAAAAGGCGCGTTCGAAACGTATAAATTGGATGGAATATCGCCCGATTGTTCGTTTCTGGAAATGATAGATATTCTGAACGAAAAATTGATAAATGAACACAAAGAACCCATAGCGTTTGATCACGACTGCCGTGAAGGAATCTGTGGAATGTGTAGTTTGTACATCAATGGTCATCCGCACGGACCCGATGGTGAAATTACTACCTGCCAATTGCACATGCGTAATTTTAAAGATGGAGACACCATTACCATCGAACCGTGGCGTTCGGCTGCGTTTCCTATCATAAAGGACTTGATGGTGGATCGCGGTGCTTTTGACAAGATTATTCAAGCCGGCGGATTCGTGTCTGTAAATACCGGTGGTGTTCCCGACGGTAATGCTATTCCCATACCGAAAGCCAAAGCCGACGAAGCTATGGATGCCGCTTCGTGTATCGGTTGTGGTGCCTGCGTAGCGGCTTGTAAGAACGGTTCGGCAATGCTGTTCGTCTCGGCGAAGGTTAGTCAACTGGCTCTGTTGCCGCAGGGTAGGGTAGAGGGTGCGCGTCGTGCAAAAGCAATGGTCTCCAAAATGGACGAACTCGGATTTGGAAATTGCACCAATACCGGTGCTTGTGAAGCCGAATGTCCCAAAAACGTTTCCATAACACACATTGCAAGGTTAAACCGGCAATTTTTGGGAGCTAAGATTAAAGATTAAATAATAAATTGTAAAAAAATCCGCAATAGAGAAGTCTGTCGCGGATTTTTACTTTTTAAAAATAGTCAATCATTTTTTTAGTTTCACTTTCTTCTTCAAAACCTTATTGATTTCCGGTACAACTATTTTTTCCATCACATCATATCCGGTAGCAGTACAATGAACGCCATCGTTGGTGTACTCGGCTATCATCGCGTTTTTTTCATCAGCCATCGCGCTAAAGTAATCCACGTAAACTAATCCATTTTGCTCGGCATACGCTTTTAGCAGTGCATTTAATTTCGGAACTTTTATATTCGGCTCCAAGCCTTTTCGCCACGGATAATCGTAAGCCGGCAGTAGTGAACACAATATAGGATGAATACCGTTTGCCAAAGCCAATTCTGCCATTGACGAAATGTTGTCTATAATCATTTCGAGTGTCGATGGTCCGGTATTCTGGGCAATATCGTTCGTCCCTGCCAGAATAACTACTACCTTAGGACTTAAGTCAATCACATCTTGTCGAAATCGGATTAGCATTTGCGGCGTTGTTTGACCACTGATACCACGGCAGATGTATGGATTCTCAGCAAAGAAATCCGGATGAGTTGACTTCCAGCCTTGCGTAATGGAATTACCCATAAAAACTACCCTGTTTTTAGGGACGGGCTGTTTTAATACTGAATCATTCTCCGCTCTATAGCGATTTAGGTTTGCCCAATCTTGTGCTTGAACTTGATATGCCAGCAGAAGAATAAATAGCAAACCGATTGTGTTAAGTTTAGTCATGGTGTTTGTAAATATTGGGTGAAAATAGTGAGAAAAAAATCTTTTTTTTAACGTTATTTGTGAAACTTGACATATAGGCAGTAAATTTTCTATTTTATTGAAAAATTACGCTAGTGAATAGCAAAGTTACTTGAAATTTTAAAAATAATAACAAACACTCGTCTTGAAATAAATGGCTTTCTTTGATTGTACTGACAATAGTCGAACGATTACCGTTCCCGATTTATTCCATTCTATGCGCTTAACTCAAAAATACAATTTCGATAATTCGTGAAAAACTAGGGTATTTTGATGATTACATAACGAGTCTCTTTCATCCGTTTCGAATTACATTCCCCTGATTTTCTCTTTACTTTTGGACTTTCAGCGACATGAGACAACCGATGAAGACCCGACAATAAACTGTAAATTACAAATAGCTTAGATGATCGCTCGGAGAAAAGAAATGATGATTTATTTTCCGGTCGAAAACTTAAATTTTCCTAATTACAATTTGCTCATTTCGGGAATAGTAGTTAGTTTTGTAGTCTTCAAACTCAAAGCTACAATGAATCTGAAACCAAAAGAAGCCAAAAGGCTTTTTCCCGAAGAATATCTTATTCGCGAAATAGCGGGTAAGCCTCGACTTTCCATAGGGATTCCCAAAGAAAACCAAGCTTTTGAAACTCGCCTGCCCCTAACTCCGGAAGGCGTATCAATTATTGTCGAAGAAGGACACAGCATTTACATTCAGCGTGGAGCGGGTCTTCCCATGTCTTACTCGGATATTCAGTTTAGCGAAGCCGGAGCTTTTATTGTAGATTCTGCCGAAGAAGTTTTTAACGCGGATATCATTTTCAAAATCACTCCACCTACGATCGAAGAACTTGAACTGATGCAAAACCGTTCTTCCGTCTTTTCCATGCTTCAGTTATCTAATTTATCGAAAGAAGCGATTGAACTGATGACGCGGAAAAAGATGAACGCGGTAGCTTATGAACTGATTAAAGACGAGCAAAAAGTCTTTCCGGTCATCAATACTATTGCCGAAATTGAAGGAAATGCCGCTATTGCCGTTATTTCAGACCTTATGAGTAGCGAGCATGGCGGTAAAGGAATTTTGCTTGGTGGAGTTGCCGGAATAACGCCACCCGAAGTCGTTATCCTTGGTGCCAGTATTACGGGTTCTGTCGCGGCTCGGACAGCGATAGGTTTAGGCGCTATGGTCAAGGTTTTTGATCACGACATCAACAAGTTAAGAAAGATACAGCACTATCTGGGACGGATGATTTTTACCTCTGTGATTCACCCCAAAGTGTTGTTCCGCGCGTTGGCTTCAGCCGATGCCGTAATCGGAAATCTTCGCTACATAAATGGTTCCGACAGGTTTATGGTGTCTAAGGAATTGGTAAAAACGATGAAAAAAGGTGCAGTCATTGTGGATATGAGTATTGACCAAGGTGGCTGTTTTGAGACTTCGGAATGCCGCACACTTGAAAATCCGGTTTTTGAGAAACATGGAATTACGCATTATTGCGTGCCTAATATCTCCGCCCGTGTAGGTAGAACATCGTCTATCGCGTTAAGTAATATCTTCGCCCCGATAATCCTTAAGATTGGCGAATCCGGTAGTGTTAAACAATCAATAGCCGATAGCTCCGGATTTCGAAATGGGGCTTATATTTTCAACGGTATTGTCGTGAATAAGCTGATAGGCGATTATTATAGTGTAACTTCCAACGATATCGGATTATTTTTGACCGGATATTAGGAACTGAAGACTTCACTTTTTCCAAGTAGAAAAAATAGGAAGCGCGCGAATCTGAAATCCGGAATGTGAAACCTGACCCCGAGAGAATTTTATGTCAAAGCAATATATAAAAGAGCAGGCTGAAGACGATGCTTTAGTTCAGAAAGAGTTTGATACCCTGTTAGACGAGTATCTAAACTCCAATCATCGAAAAAAAACGGCTATCGTCAAAAAGGCGTTTAGTTTTGCAAAGGCTGCTCACAAAGGCTTAAAGAGACGTTCCGGGGAACCCTATATTCTTCATCCCATTGCGGTTGCGCGAATTGTTCTGAATGAAATCGGATTGGGTTCAACATCCATCTGTGCCGCTCTCTTGCACGATGTTGTCGAAGATACGGATTATACCGTAGAAGATATTTCAAATCATTTTGGACCAAAAATAGCCCAGATTGTCGATGGTTTGACAAAGATTTCGGGAGGCGTATTCGGCGAAAAAGCTTCCGAACAGGCTGAAAACTTTCGCAAGCTACTGCTAACCATGTCGGACGATATACGTGTGATATTGATTAAAATAGCCGACCGTCTTCACAATATGCGGACCTTGGGGTCCATGCCGCCGGCTAAGCAGTACAAAATAGCGGGAGAAACCGAATACATTTACGCGCCTCTGGCGCACCGTCTGGGACTCTTCAGGATTAAAACCGAACTTGAGAATTTAAGTTTCAAATACGACCACCCGGAGACTTATCACGAAATCGAGCAGCAATTGGATACCGCTCGGGAATCGTTGGACGCATTTTATACCGAGTTTTCAAAGCCGATTTATGAAAAGTTGGCAAGTCAGGGCTACAATTTCGAACTTCATAAACGGATAAAATCTGTTTATTCCATTTGGAATAAAATGTCAACGCGCAATATTCCATTTGAAGAAGTGTATGACATTCTGGCTTTACGAGTTATTTTCGAGTCCAAAGAAGGAATAGACGAGAAAGTACAGTGTTGGATGATCTATTCTGCCATAACGGCAATCTACAAACCACATCCCGAGCGAATTCGCGACTGGGTCAGTACTCCCAAAGCAAACGGATACGAAGCACTTCACGTAACGGTAATGACTCCGGGCGGACGTTGGGTCGAAATTCAGATTCGAAGCCGAAGAATGCACGACATCGCGGAGCGTGGACTTGCCGCGCATTGGAAATACAAAACCGGCGCAGACGAAGAGTCGGAACTGGATAAGTGGTTGAAAGCTATCAAAGAATTGCTCGAAAATCCGGAACCGAACGCGATCGATTTCATGGATACCTTCAAACTAAATCTTTTTGCTTCTGAAATCTTCGTTTTCACGCCAAAAGGGGATATAAAGACCATAGCGACTAATGCTACTGCACTCGATTTCGCGTTTTCACTACACTCGGACATTGGATACCAAAGTATCGCGGCGAAGGTTAACCACAAGTTAGTACCGCTCAATCACAGATTGAATAGTGGCGATCAGGTAGAGATTCTTACTTCGAAAAAGCAAGTTCCACAGTTAGAATGGTTAGGATTCATAACTACCGGACACGCTCGCTCAAAGTTGCAAGCTTATTTCAAAAAAGAAGAAAAAGCACTTATTGCCGAAGGAAAGCAAAAATTGGAAGCTGTTTTGGAAGCAAATAATATCCTGTTAAAAAACGAGAATCTTACCCGTATTCTAAACTTCTACAATCTCACGCAGTGGAATGAATTGTATCTCCAAATCGGTCAAAACTCTATCAAGCCGGAAGAAATTCCTACAATATTCACAAAACCGAAATCGCAGAATGTGTTTGCCAAAATACTTCGAAACCCGTTTGCCGGACAGAATGAGAAACCAAAAGAGTCCAATTTGAAACATCAAATTGAGTCGAACATTTCGAAAGAATTTGACTTCAAAAAAACTTACAAACTCAATGAGCTAAATGCCGGAAAATCGTATGAACTAGCTCCATGTTGCAATCCCATTCCGGGAGATGACGTGTTGGGTTATGTCAATGATGAAGGACGGATTGTTGTTCACAAACGCCAATGTAAAATTGCCAACGTGATAAAAAGCAACTTCGGAAACCGGATTGTAAATGTGGAGTGGGGAACCTATACATCCAGTTCGTTCGTAGAATCACTTGAAATTCGCGGAATCGACAAAACAGGCTTAATGATTGAAATTCTCAGGATTATTTCGGAAGAATACAACGTTAACATCCGAAAAATTACCATAGAGAGTGAGTCCGGTTTATTTACAGGGGTTTTTGAAGTGCTGGTACACGATACGGACGACATTAATAATCTCGTATCCAATATTACCAAAATTCCCGAAGTAAATTCGGTACATCGGTTGCAGATTCAGCAGTAAAACCATAAAAATTTCAACGATTAAAAATCAGATATTCCATTTGTGGTCTATTTCGTCAATAAGTAACTTCGCGCTCCCATCAAAACTTATCAACAGAGCGCGATTTTAAGTTTTCGCTAACAAAATTTTTCAAAAGAATTCATTTTCTTTGTACATGCAATCAGACAAAATCGCATCGGAAAAATGAATCAATCTACATTGGATAAACTTACCACCCTTGCCGATGCCGCCAAATACGATGTTTCGTGCGCGTCCAGCGGAACAACGCGGGGTAATCCGCGCAAAACACTCGGCTCGACAGCCGGTTGGGGTATCTGTCACAGCTTCACTGCCGATGGCAGATGCATCTCTTTATTCAAAATATTGATGACCAACCACTGCATATACGATTGTGCCTACTGCTCCAACCGCCGTACCAACGATATTAAACGAGCCGCCTTTACACCGAAAGAACTGGCTGAATTGACCATCGAATTTTACCGTCGAAATTATATCGAAGGGCTGTTCTTAAGTTCCGGTGTGATTCGCAATCCCGATTATACGATGGAACAGATGCTCGCTGTGGTGCGGGAACTGCGCGATGTACATCGATTCAACGGTTATATTCACATGAAAAGCATACCCGGAGCCGGGCAGGAATTGGTCAACAACGCCGGAATGTACGTGGACAGGCTAAGCGTGAATATCGAAATCCCAACAGAACAAAGTTTGAAAGTCCTTGCACCTGAAAAAGATTACAAAAGCGTATGGAAGCCCATGAAGTATATCAAACAGGGTATTCTCGAAAATACGGAAGATCGAAAGAAATTTCGCAAAGCTCCCCGATTCGTGCCGGCAGGACAAAGCACACAGATGATTGTAGGAGCAACTCCCGAAACTGATAACCAAATTTTGACACTTGCGTCGAAGCTATATACCATTGACAGTATGAAACGGGTGTATTATTCGGGCTATATCCATATCAACCGGAATGATAATCGGCTGCCGGTGTTGAAGCAACCACCTTTGGTACGCGAACACAGGCTCTATCAGGCAGACTGGCTGATGCGGTTTTATGGTTTCAATGTGGATGAAATCGTGGATGAAACTTATCATACGCTTGATTTGGATGTTGATCCGAAAGTGGCTTGGGCACTCCGCCATCCCGAATTTTTTCCGGTAGATGTGAATACGGCACCCTACGAAGCTATTTTACGCATACCGGGTGTGGGTGTCTTGTCGGCAAAGAAGATTGTTGCCACCCGACGCTACGGCAGATTAACGAGCGAACAACTGCGTAAAATCGGCGTAGTCATGAAACGGGCGAAATACTTTATTACCTGTAGAGAATTACCTGTAAGTACTGTAAATGAGCTTAAACCTGAATACGTCCGAAAAGCGATGATTGATGAAAAGGCAAAAAATACCGGACAGTTGAAACTGATGTTTGACAACGAATGAGCGAATATTGATATTCAGATGACCATCTTTACCTACGACAAAACTTTTGACGGACTTCTCTGTTGCGTTTTCTTTGCTTTCGAAACAAAGGAAATGCCTGACAGCTTACTGGATATGAATGATATGAAGCCGTTGTTTGTGGATAAGTCGTTTCATATCATTACCGAAACTGAAAAATCGCAACGCGTATGGAGCGGTCTGGAAAAGAAACTATCGGAATCGGCATGTGGTATGCTGCTTACCGTTTGGCTGTCGGAATTACCGGACGTGGGTTCACTACTTTTTAGATTCATGTACAAAGCCTTTCGTTCGCAACAGTCCATTGAGTTAAATTTTGGCGACAAAGACGTTCTCAAATGTACCGAAATTTTCAGAAAAGTAAACAGCTCCCGCCAAAAAGTAATCCAGTTTGTTCGATTTCAAAAGACCAAAGATGGAATATTTTTTGCCCCCATTTCGCCGGATTTCAATGTCATTTCTTTAGTTGCCGAACACTTTAAAGAGAGATATGCCGACCAGCAATGGATTATTTATGATACCAAGCGTAGATATGGCTTGTACTACGACTTATCTGACATTACGGAAATAACATTTTCGGAGAATCCGGTTGACGAAGCCGGCAAGTTGAAATCCGAACAGTTGGACGAATCAGAAAAGATATACCGGCAAATGTGGAAAAACTACTTTCGTACCATGACTATAAAAGAACGGATTAATCCCAAGCTCCAGAGTCAACACATGCCTATCCGCTATTGGAAATACCTGACCGAAATGCAGTAAGATCAAAGGTGTGTTTTGTCTTTAGGATTCTTAGCCGGCAAGGGATATTTCGTTTTTGCAATTATCCACATACAATTTACCAACCGGTGCTATTTTTGCATGGGTGGGCGTAGCTCCGAAATATCGTCTTGAGTTAATATCCCCATTTCAGGTACAAGGCACCCCAGATAAATCCTGCGCCAAAAGCGGTAAGAATGATGTTGTCTCCTTTTTTGAATTGATCTTCCCAGTCCCAGAGGCTAAGTGGTATGCTGGCGGTAGAAGTATTGCCGTACTTCTGAATGTTTATACATACTTTTTCGTACGGGACTTTCGTTCGATTAACCACCGCGTCAATAATTCTCAAGTTTGCCTGATGCGGGATAAGCCAATTGATATCATCTGCTTTAAGATTATTTTTTTCGATAATCTCCGCGGAAACCTCCGTCATATCCGTTACCGCGTTTTTGTAAACGTGAGTACCTTCCTGATAAACAAAATGTTCGTGATTGTCAACAGTCTCGTGGCTTGCCGGGCGGGCGGAACCACCGGCTTTCATGTGTAGATGGGTGTATCCGCTTCCGTCGTTGCGAATGACGGAGTCCATAAATCCGATATGTTCGTCCGTGGGCTCGATTAATGCACAACCGGCGCCATCGCCGAATAGTGGCGCGGTACTCCTGTCGGTATAATCGACTGAAGCTGACATTTTCTCTGCTGAAATGACCAAAATCTTTCGGTATCTTCCGGATTCGATATAAGTCGTCGCTGCTGTAAGACCTACCAGAAATCCGGTGCAAGCCGCCTGTATGTCATAAGCGTAAGCGTTTTTTATCCCGGTATTTTCAGCAATAATTGAAGCCGTAGAAGGAAAAATCCTGTCCGGAGTAGATGTGGTACAGATTACCATTTCTATTTCATCCGGATTTATTTTTCGCTTTGAAAATAGATCATTTACTGCTTGAATTCCTAAGTAAGATGCTCCTTTTGACACATCTTTTAATATCCGTCGTTCTTTAATTCCGACGCGGGTAGTTATCCATTCGTCATTGGTCTCCATCATCCGGCTCAACTCGTCGTTTGTCAGCTTATACTCCGGAACATACCCGCCAATACCTGTAATTACGGCATGAATTTTAGACATTACGCAATAATTTAAAATGAAATCAAGTAAACAGCTACTGTTTACCTGATCGTCAATGAATTGATAATTTATTCAGCTACTACCTTTTCGATAGCCAATTTGCCTCTGTAATATCCACATTCCGGACATACTGTATGGTATATGTGTGTGGCGCCACAGTTGGAGCATGTTGCCAGAGTAGGTAATTTGGCTTTGTCGTGAGTTCTTCTTTTTGCAGTTCTCGCTTTGGACTGCCTGCGTTTAGGATGTGCCATTTTGTGTGTAAAATTTAATTGTTTTCAAAAATATTTAGCAAACCGTCCCATCTCGGGTCAGTAGGTACTTCGTCTGTAGAGTCGTCATCCTCATCGTCAAAATCAATATCATCCGTATCTTCGTCCGTTTTTTGACGAGTGATGTGTTTTTTTAGTTTTCCGACCATCGTCTTGTTGCATTCGCCGGTTGGATGAACGTGTTTCATCGGGATATTCAAGACAATAAATTCGTATAGAAACCAAGCGATGTTAATGGCTCCGTCAGATTCGGGAATGATTACGGTATCGCCTTCTTCTGAAAATTTCTCGCCAAATTTAACTTGGAGTTTGTCTTTGTGATGAATCGCTTGATCCATATCGTCCAAACACCTATCGCAGGGTATTTGAACTAAGCCCTCCAATTCGAATGTCAAATCAAATAAATTTGCTCTTTTACGAACGGTAACCTTAGCTTTCACATTTCCCCGCTGTACTTCGGGGCTATTGATCTTTTTAAGATACTCGTCGTCTAAAATATAGTCAAAAACTTGAATATCAGTTTTTAGACTCTTTAACGGAATGTTGTAAAGATCAAATTTTGCCATGATTCATTCCTGAAAAACCGTGCAAAGTTACAAAAAATAAGTAGAATACAAAAGGAATTTAAATTTAGGTTCAAGTTTTTTATCCGACTATAATCGCAAAATCAAATTGTACGTAAATTAAAAACAAATTGTACGAATTTCATGGCAAAGGTAATAAAAAAGGTAGCGTAGTGCTACCTTTTGTTTTATACGTTTAATTCAAATTTTGCTGCATTACCTGCCAGTAGCTCCTTTGTTGCTTCGAGATTGTTCTCGTAGATGTGAATATTCCCAAGATTGAGCGTAATTGATTTGAGCGGTAAATCTATCTGCCGAGCTATCAAATATAAGTGATAGATG
>JBKEBE010000107.1:0-34203 GCA_047973025.1 Paludibacteraceae bacterium | reverse complement strand
TAGCGGTTCCTTTGATTATGCTGTTAGAGATATTTACCGTTGCATTTCCCCCGTTGCGACTAATCACGGCATTGTAATTGGCGGTACTTTTTTCTTCACAGCTGATAAACTGGCAACGGTTGATATTTACCGTAGCTGTAGTATTGAAACGGATAATACCACGTACGTAAGCACCGGCTTTGTTTACAAAGTTTTTTACCACACAATCTTCCAAAGTCAGCGTAACGTTAGCAGTACCTATGTTCACGAATATACCATATTGCGAAGCTGCCGGTTGGAGATTCTGAAAGGTTATTCCACTAAAGATTAATCCTGTCCCGAAAGTGCCTAAAACGCGAACAGCGGCACTACCGGAATATTCAAAAACGGTATTTGCAGGGTCAATTACTCTTTCATCGGCTGTGCCGGTATAACCGCCTAAAACTTGTATGTTCGGGTTTGTAGCATTATCAAAATGCGTGTCGAGATTGTAAGTTCCTTGCATTATGGCAATGACATCGTCCGAAGCGGTCGTCATACTAAATGCTTTGATGGGTGTAGCATAGGCAGTTGCCCACGAGGTGCCATCGCCCGAAGTATCATCGCCCCCAAAAGAGGCGGGCTTTACATAGATTGTTGCTGCCTGCGATATTGTAGCAACAAAGAGAATAAAAAGTAAACAAATTTTTCTCATAATGTAATTGATTTTAAATTGTTAGAAATCTATTTGAGTTATAATTGTTTCGGAATTTGATTTAATTGATGTGTATTATTTCTTCTTACGGTACAATACTTTATCATCTTTATCTGCATTTGTTGTGTTGAATTGGCTACCGACAATGGCGGATTTGCGGGATATTTTCTGCCGGAACGACGGAAAGCCGACATTGTGAGTAGCGATTTACACCGCCGATGCAGGTAGGCGGTGTCAGCTGCTGGTGTTCATTGTTTTTTATAATTCTTGTCTGTATCTTAGTGTTGCTTATCTGTTTTCTTTTTCTTTTTTTTCGACTTCCAAATCTCTATTCACATTTTTTTGTCTGCTTACTGCTAAAGGTAGATTCATATACAAGCTACTTCAAGTTCAGATTTAAGATTTCAACGTTTTAACCTTAAACGATATAGCGATAACCATTCGTAACAATTACCGACAGCGAAACATTCAACCGCCGTCGGTAATTGTTACGAATTTGGTTGATTAAAAACGTTATTTTACCATCACTTTTACAGTTTCTTTTCCGGTGCGTACCAAATAAATACCCGGTGTAAGATTGCAGTCAATGATAGACGATGAACTCTTGAGCGTTTCTTCGTAAAGTTTGTTTCCTACTGTGCTATACACTTGTAGGCTGTTTCCAACTGTACCGTTTTTTATCGACAAACGACCGTTTTGTACCGAAATTGACACCGGATATTTTGTATTATTTGTAAGATTACCCGTTGGAGTATTATATGTGAATATTAACACCGGCACATAATCGGCGTTACCGTTTTCGAAACTCTTTAGATGTATATACCCATCAGTATTGGTAGCTATTTGTATATCAATAGCGTTATCGGTATCTCCACCGCCAAAAATATGGCTTGTCAGGTCTGTCGTTAATTCCGTATTTTCTGCCGTAGCTTTCATTACCACCGGACTGAATATGGCTGTTTCAATACCGTCATACGTATTTTCAACTGCGCCACTCGTAGCCCAAGTTAAAGCACTATAATCGGTTAAATCGGAGATAGTGGATGTTACTGTCCGTACCGATATGTTATTGTTATCTCTGTCGGTTGCTGCTCCGTTGTACAGTTTTAATGTTGCTGCATTGTAATTACTTCTTACGGAAGCGGGAAGATTAAACCGCAAATAGGCACGACGGTTGGAATAAGTAGAAAATGCATTGCGGGTATCAAGCGATGGGGCTGAAATATATATCGTTGACGTAGTCTGACTGTTTACCCAAGTATCTTCGCTTACAGGAATTACATTTTCGGCAAAAGCTGAAATGGTAATATCTTGAGTTTCATTTACAGAGGCGATGGTAAATGAATAGCTACCAGCAGACTCAGACACAGTATATTTTGTATTATTTACTGAAACATAAGGTGTATGATATCCACTTTGCAACGTAAAACTAATGGTCAACGGATCGCCTGTATTGACTTCAGTAACAGTTGTTGGAGTGGTGGATGCAATTCCTGAGCCTACAGTGAGGTTCACAATTTGTTGCGAAGGAATTGATTCATAAGCACCAATCTCAATAGCCGTACCCTGTACGCGGGCAACACCTGCATAGTCTTTACTATCCGCAAAAGTCAGTCCGGTAGCATCTCCCAAATCCAATCCGGCAAAACCGGTTGTAGGTGGCGTGTAATCGCCGTTTGAAATATCGGTAAACAGCTTAGCAGGATCGGTTTCGATAATGCAGTTTGTTTGAGTAAGATTGGTAACTGAAGCATTATCGAGAATATTGTTTTTAAATGGATTATTTGTACCGGCTACCGCTATGTTGCTAACGGTTCCGCCACCGCTCTCCTTGTTGTTATACAAAATACAGTTCATCATTTGAGCAGGAGTAGTAGTGGCATTAGCCAGACTTACACCCGCATCGAGACCTGTATTGTTAGCAATGATACAATTGTATGTCTTCACATTAGCGGTATTGTTTCTTGTATTGATACAAAGTCCGCCACCCAAGCTTCCGGAGGTATTATCAACAATGATATTGTTGTAAATGATACCGCTACCGGAGTAAACGTGATGATAAATTCCGCCCCCTTTTGAAGTTGCGGAGTTGCCTTTTATCAAACAATTATGAATATCAGCCACCTGATAGGCACATATTCCACCACCGGTATTGTCAACCGAATTACCGATAATCCGACAGCCTGCTATAACAACCCCCGACACATTATCCACTCCAATACCGCCGCCATTATCGCTTCCTGTTCTACTATTGTTGCTTATAAGTGAATTACTTACCGTGGAGCTACCTGCCAAGATACAGATACCGCTACCCCACTTTGAGCCGGTAGAAGGTTTTACTGAAGAGTTGTTGTTGACAAAACAACTGTCAACCGTAATTTTTTTTGTACCCAAAATACCGGCTCCGTTGCCCGCTCCCAGATTGTTGTTTTTTATTGTACAGCGGGTAATAAACAGTTCTGTCCAGTTACCGCCACCAATACCGCGTGTGCCGCTGATGTTGTCTCCGTCAAGAGTCAACCCATCGAAGGTAGCTGTAATGGTTGCGTTGTTTACCCAAATACAGGTACTTCCGGCAGTCATTTTTAGTATAGTAGGATTCTGAAATTCCCACGCTTCGCCACCGGTTGTTTTTGCTCTTTCGCCGATGGAGGTTTCCGTTCCGGCGAAACTGCCGTAAAATTTCAGGCTTTTAGCTGCATCATAGGTAATACCACCGGTACCTATATCGTATGTGCCACCCGCAATCCAGATTTCGTCGCCGGTAGCTGCTGCGGAAATGGCAGAAACTATGTCGTTGTATACGGTTTGTCCGCTCCAAGCGGTGGTATTATCACTCGTTCGGACGTAAAGTACGGATGCACTAACCGATGTTGCAAACACCAGCGTCAATACTAAAAAAGAAATTGTTAGGGTAATTTGCTTTCTCATAATAACAGTGAATTAATTTGTTTATAAATATTTTGACTGTATAAAGATGAAATAAGTAAAAGATATAAATTGCTGATAATTTATTTTTTAAGTTGCAATATGCTTCGGTTTTATTTGTTTTTTAGCTGTTTGAAAATTTTCAAACAGCTAAAAAAGTAAGATTAATAGACTACGTTTTTGAATACGAAAATTTTATCGCCGTTCTTTACTTCCACCAGATACACGCCCTGTTTGTCGAGAGTTAATCCTACCTGACTCGACTTTGCTTCTATTTCGCTTACCTTAACGCCCGAAAGCGTGTAAACGCTTATGGTTGAACCGGCAAAATTCTTGTTCGATTGCAAATAAAACGGTTGTCCCGCTTTTACCGGATTAGGGTATAACATCAGGTCATTTTTCGATTCTCCAACAACAGGCACGCCGGTTTCCAAATCATCCGGCTGGAGTGTGTTCCCTAAATTAAATTCCGAAGTTTGGATGGTACTTCCATTGGCAGTATCCCACGTTTGCATCACAAATTTTACATAGCGATAGGAAACTTTTTCAGGAAAATCAATTCTATTTTCGGTAGAATTTACATCAACGGCAAAGTTTTCAATGATGGGTTGAAAAGCATCTCCTTCGTTGTTTTTTCCATAAAATGAAGCTTTGGTTATGCGCAAAAATGAAGATGTGTTGTTATAATCGCGGTGACGATATACCAAATAGGTCATATCGTTTGGTTCTTTCATATCAATGGTAAACGATACTTCGGCTCCGGCAGCCACAGTAGTTCCACCATACGTTTTGCCCGGTTTTACAAAAAGAAAGGACGTAACATTATCTCCGTCGATAATATATTCCGGCACATCGCCTGCCGGGGCAACAGTTGCATCAACAGTACCTACCGACGAAGCAATGATAGTCCAGTCCGAACGGTCGAGCAAAACATCTTTTCCTTCGTATTTTGCTGTTTCGTTGTTTACAATAAATTCCAACGATTTTCCTTGATGAGGCGAAGCCGGATTTTCATAGGTAACTGCCTTTACTTCATTCAGCAGAGGTGTTTTTATGCCTATTTTTATGGGAGACGATTGTTTTTGGGGATCGGCAACCCATACGTTCATTTGTTCCAAATCGGCATTTTTTACCATCATTACACAAGGATTTCCCGCTTCAACAGTTAAGTTGCTATTTCGGAAAAGAGCCGGTTTGAAAAATGCAAAACTGTATATCTTCAATCCTTTGTGGTAAACTACCTGCATACTATCCGTATTAGCCAAAATTTCAATATTTGAGGATTGATATGCCTGCGCCTCGGCAGTAGTTTGAACATTAGGTACGATGATATAGGCATAAGTAGATGCCGTAGGACGAACCCCTTGGTCAAGCCAAAGTGTGAACAAATCGCCGCTTATCAAATCGGTTGAAGCATTGTAGTTTATATCGTTCCAAGAACCGGTTTTGGTTTCGTTGGAAACGTGTAAACTCGGTTTGTTCGGGAAGAAATACGCCACCTTGTCATTTAACGCCCAATCCACATTGTTGTAGGTAAACGTACCTTTTCCAATGGATTGCACATTATTATTCGTAGAGACTAAGGCTTGCCCAGCCTGACGGCATTGATTAATGGTAGTCAATACGTTTTCGTCGTGTCCCGAATATATTCCGGCTCCCAAACATACAATTTCCTTGTCGAAAATAAACCACGATTTTTTTGCTCCAAAGTCTAATGCAGGGAGACGTGTTCCACTGTTGTTGGGTGTACCGCCATATCCATCGTCATCGTTGTAGGCGAAAAGACTCTGATTATTAATCATATCGAATCCTGTTACTCCATATCTGCCATCGGTTACACCGCCCGCGAATGAAGATCGTCCGCTGAAAATATAGCTGTCGGCACGACGCATCACAGCAAGGTCGGGAATGGTAGTACCAGGTATTTTTTTCCAGTTCCAAAATGGAAGAATTGAACCATATTCTTCACCATCTACAAAAATTCCGGTTGCCCCATCCGACAAGAAAAAGCCCTGTTTGTTTTCTTTAATATCGTACTCGCTACGCGCCATTCTGGTCGAAGCCATACGAACATCAAAAGTATATTCAGGTCGTTGTTGAAGAGTGTATTCACCTCTATAATAATGTGTTTGAGATACCGGCACATTAAACGAGGCAGGTTGAACATTGGTAACACGCTCAATAGCGTTTTCATACTCATCGGCATGTGCGCTGTCAACGCTTTTCAACATCCGAAGAATGCCTGCCGTACCTGATTGGTTTGTGTTGTTCGTACGGGTTACTCCACGTCCCAAGGTGCTGAAGCTCATTCGTTGTCCGCGAATTACGGGCAGGAAGGTGTTGCGAACGAACTGACTAAGCGTATTTAATTTATCGCCCGCCAAAGCATATTTTGTTCCGGCCAGATACGATGCCTGACGGGTAACCAACTGAACAAAAACATAGCCGTAACCACCAATGTAAAGTTGCGCTCCATGCTGACGGTAGGACCAATCGTGTTGAATACCTTCTCCGGTTGTGTTTTCAATAATCAGGAACGAGCGATCGGCTCCTTTGGCAAGTTCGTCCTCATTCAGTGTGAGACAGCCACGATAAATCCAGTGCATGGCAATATCGCATTTATTAGCTCCGGCCGTGGTAGCATCGTTAGGAGAATCGGGGTCGCCCATTTCGCTGCGCCAACGAGTCACGAGGCTGGCGAATATCGGTTCGGTACGAACATCATTCTTACCACCATACATGGCAATAAACACTTCGCCCAGTCTTTGCGGATGAGCAATGCGGTTTTGCCACCAGTTGCCATCGATCCAGTGTTTAGAATACCAAAATTCCAATCCTTTTACTATTTTGGCATAAATATCATCGCTTTCGAAATATTTATTTCCGGTTTGCGTGTAGGCAATAGCCATTTCGCGTAAATGTATAAGATGATTGAGTACCGCTCCATCGTCACGGAATTCGCTTACATAATGGCAATCGGTAAAAGAGCCATCAGCTTGCATTAGAGGGAGAAACGAATCTATATCCGTTTCGAGGGCAGTTATATCCCGTGTAAGTTTGTCTTCGCGGATGCGGGTCAAAATCAAATGAGTTAATGCCGGCATTTTATCCACTCTGAAACTAATGCTGTAATTGGTAGAGTTTTCGCCATTCGTTACTGTAAAACACACTACATTGACACTGTCGGTGTGGAAAGTAACCGGAGAATATGTAAGCGTACTAACAACAGCTGTGCTTGAAGTTGGTTCAACTGTAACATTCGGATAAGCGGTTGCCGAAGCATCTAAAAGCACATTATAATCGGTTAAGCCTGTGAGGAAGCCATCAATTTCCACTCCATCAATTTTCAGTGATTTGAGCGTAACCGCGGTGGAAGGTGTTATTTCATACGCTCCTATTTCGATAGCTGTACCCTGTGTACGGGCAAAGCCGGCAAAATCTTTACTATCGGCAAATGTAAGTCCGGTTGCATCTCCCTTATCTTCGCCTGCAAAGTTGGTTGTTGGGGGAGTATAATCTCCATTCGCGATATCAGTAAATAATTTGGCAGCATCAGTTTCTATGACACAGTTTGTTTGCGTAAGATTGGTAACGCTTGCGTTATCTAAAATATTGTTTTTGAAAGGATTGTTTGTTCCTGCTACAACAATGTTACTTACTGTAGCATCTGTTTTTTTATTGTTATAAAAAATACAGTTCAGGATTTGAGCAGGAGTTGTCGTTGCATTTGCAAAAGATGCTCCCGCATCGCTACCTGTATTGTTGGCAATAATACAGTTGTATACTTTTACGTTGCTTATATTGGATTGCACACTACAATTTAGTCCCCCACCGGTTCCTGTAGCCGTATTACCTACAATTATACAGTTATAAATAACGCCACTGCCACTATAAGCACGATAAAAAATTCCGGCTCCACCTCCACTCGCTGTATTCCCTTCGATATAGCAATTATGAATATCATCCACACGGTAACCACAAATTCCGCCGCCACTATTGGTAGTAGAGTTTTGTAAAATCCGGCAATTGGCAATAACTACTCCGGCCACATTATCAACGCCGATACCACCGCCGCTATCGCCATTTTTACTATTATTGCTAATCAATGAATTTCGAACAGAAGAGTTAGCGGCGACAATACAGATCCCACTTCCCCACTTGGCTCCCGAGGCCAGTTTTTCGGAGGTATTATGATCCACCCAGCAATAGTCAACAATAATTTTCTTGGTTCCCAAAATTCCGGCTCCATTGGCAAGTCCGGTATTGTTATTCTTAATGATACAACGGGAAATGGTTACCTCTGTCGCATTATTCACTCCAATACCACGGGTTCCGGAGATATTGTCTCCATCAATTGTCAGTCCATCGAAAGTAGCCGTAATGCCTGAATTGTTTACCCAAATACACGATGCGCCCACTGTCATTTTAAAGATGGTGGGATTCTGAAATTCCCATTCTTCGCCATTAGCTACTTTGGCTCGTTGGGCAATGGAAGTTTCGGTTCCGGCAAAGCTGCCGTAAAACTTCAGATTTTTTGCTACATTATAGTTGATTCCACCCGTACCAATCAGGTAAGTACCCGAGGCAATCCAAATTTCGTCATCGGTAGCAGCTGCTGTTATTGCTGAAGTAAGATCGTTATAAACTATTTGACCTGTCCATGCCGCGCTTCCTGATGGAGCAACATAAATAACAGTCGCGTTCGTTATCGACAAACTCAGTGCCCATACCGCGATAAATAATAGGATACGAAAATTAAAATGTCTATTTTTCTTCATAACTGATTTTTTTAAGTTTATGGAGTGTCTGCATTCTACTGATATACTCACAAAACCAAAATTTGGTAATTGTTGGTTCATCTCAGAGACGGGATACGTGTTGAATGATGTAATTTGTTGGTGGAAGTATTTCCACCAACAAATTAGCTTTTCAGAAACTAAAACCTATAACTCTACAACAACACGATCTTTTTTCGATGAACCTATTATTTTACTATAAATTTAGATAAACCTTGTGTGTTTGTTTTTGAATCCTTAATTTTCATGAGATAAAGTCCTTCTGAAAATCCGTTTATGTTTATACTTCGGGTATTTGATGTCCTTATCATTTTACCCGCTATATCGTATATTTCGAGATTCAGGGATTTGTTTTCATCCGGCGCATTTACATAAAGCGTTTCTCCGTTGCTAACCGGATTCGGGTAAACGATATACTTGTCATTTTTAGCATAGCCTGAATTTACGCCGGTTCCCAAATCGGGGAAACTGCTTATCCCGAAGTAGCCCATATTGAAATCGGAAACCTGAATGGTACTACCGGTTACGGCATCCCATTCGGTAATCTCAAGTTTCAAGTAGCGGTAATTTACCACCGGAAACTGTACTTTGGCATCAGCCACATTGGTCGGAATCGTTACATCCGATACAATGGGTGTAAACGGGTCGGCTTCGGTATTTTTTCCGTAGAACGACACTTTTTTCGCTCTCAGCGATTCGGCTGTATTGTTATAGGTACGGTGGCGATAGACGAAGAATGATATGTCTTTCGCGGTTTTCATATCAATGGTAAACGATGGTATGTAATCTGTCGGAGCGGTAATTCCACCGTAGGTTTTTCCCGGCTTAACGAATAAAAAAGAAGAAGTCGTATTATCATCAATAATGTAAGTGGGTTGATCGCCCAATACAGTAGCGTCGGTAACCCCTTCAATAGACGTGATGATAGTCCAGTCGGATCTGCCATACTGAATATCACGACCCGTATAAAGCGGAGTGGTATCGTCCACTACAAATTTTTGAGAACTTCCCAGATGTGGCGAAGCCGACTGATAGGTAATGGCACGTCTTTCTGCTAAACCGGGTACCGAAACGCCCAGTTTGATAGCGTTTGCACTACTTGATGGGTCGGCGACAGATACCACAGCTGATCTGTTGGCGATGTTCTTTACTATTACGGCGCATGGAGCGTCTGTCTCTACGACTAATTCACCGACTCTAACACCGCAGGGTTTTAAGAATACAAATCCGTACACACCTGTATTTTTATTATGTACAGCTTGTACCGAATCGGAATTTACCAGAATCTCTATATTGCTCACATTATAGCTTTGTGCCTGAGTTACGTCTTGCAAGCCTGGTACCAGAATATAGGCGTATTTATCGTTGGTCGGTTGCACACTGTGATCGATAGAAAGACTGAACACATCCATTGAAAGCGCGTCGGACGAATAATTGCCATTGATGTCAAACCAATTTCCGGATTGCGACTGTGCCGACAGGTCTAATTTTGCTTTTTCGGGGAAATAATATCCGATACCGTTGTGATAAACCCAATCTACCGTTTTATCGTAAGCGACGCTACCATTTGTAAAGGTAGATGGAGTGCCGTTTACCGATACGGTAACATCTCCTTTGAGCAAAGTCTGATTCAGAGTTGTATTTACTTGCTGACTTGCCGCGGATTTGATATTTGAGCCGAGGCATACGATCTCGTTATCGAAAAAGAACCATGACTTATTGGCTGAAGTGTTGATACTGAACTCCGTATCGGTATATTTATAAACTGATACGGTATTGATACTATCGGATACTCCACCCACAAAATCGGATTGTCCCATTTTTATATATGAAGATGCCTGAGGTATGGTTGTAAATTCGGGACAGGTAACTCCGGGAATCTTAGCCCAATTCCAGACAGGGAAAATATTTTTGTATTCATCTCCATCCACATACAAACCCATGGCGCCATCGGACAAGAAATATTGTTTTTTCCCTTCAAGATTGTCTGACAGGTATTCATTTCTTGCAGTACGGGTTGATACCATACGCAAATCGGCACTAAATGTTGGTCTTTTGTGCAACGTATAATCGGTAATGTAAAAATGTGTACTTGCAGGAGTGACATTGTATGATGCTGGTTGTGCGCCTGTAAATCTCAGGTTGGCATCGTTGTAAACTGCCGCGTTGTCGGCATCGATAGAAGCCATTCTCTCGGCAATTTTATTGACTCCCTGCTTTACGGTGGCATCCGGACGCGTGGATGCGCGACCGATAACATTGAAGAAGATATTACCGCCCCTGAATACGCTCAGGTAGCTGTCTTTTGCAAGTTTACTCAAAATAGCCAGTTTCTCGGCAGGCAGGGCATATTGTGTGCCTACCGCGTAGGTGGTGGCAGTGGTAATTCCGGTCAGGAATACTTCGCCATATGAGCCGATGTGAAGTTGCCGTCCGTGCTGGGCGTACGAATTGTCGTATTGAATTCCTTCACTTCCGGTTGTATATTCTATCGGAGAATAGATATAATCCATAGCGGTTTGCAGCAGGTTTCTATCGGAAGTAAGACACGCTCTGTACATCCAATGCATCGCCACATCAACCCGATTGGCACCCGTTTGAGTCCCTGGATTTCCCCCTTTGTCTCTTAATCGGATGATGGCATTGTCGAACAAGGTTTGTGTAACGTTTTGCTCACCGGCGTATTTCATCAAAATCAGGAACAATCCCATTCGTTGAGGCTCTGCAATTTCGTTTTGATACCAGTTGGTAGAGTATGGAGCCTGCGATTGCCAGTATTGCAACATCAAATCAAGTTTCGATTTTAGATTCGTGTCTCCGTACATCGAACTCGACGAATAGGTATAAGCCAGTGCCATTTCAATCATACGGTTCAAATGCACCAAAGGTTCCCAGCTTGTACGGTCTGTTGACGCGTAATTTACATCGGGAAACGAACCATTGGGTTGTAGCTGAGAAAGGTAAGACGTTACGTTACTCTCAAGTGCCGTAATATTCGATATTCGTGTAGCAAACGCTTCATTTACAATACGTTCCATGAATACGTCAAATACCGGTGTGGCTTCAACTATCACTTCGCAAGTCGCCGAGAGAGAATTGTTTGATATCGCTTTGGCTGTAATGGTCGCGCTTCCCGCTCCCACGCCCTTCACTTTGCCTTCTGGTGTGATGATGGCTACGGATGTATTGCTTGATGTTAGAATTACATTTCGATTTTCGACAAATAGTGGAGAGAATCTTACGGTCAAATCGATAGTATCATTGATCACTAAATAATGAGTTGGAGTATCAAATGAGATTGCTGTTGCCGGAACGCCTTGTCCACGGCATATTATCGACGTATTATATGCGTTTGGGGCGGTGTATTCTCCTTGTAGCCAAAGCACGTCCACCGGTTTGGTTATCGGAGAATTTATTACCTGTATGGGTCTGATATTTACCAAACCCGATGCCGTACCGGAAGTAATCGTTTCCGTTTCGCTCCAGCTTTCTCCGCCATCCGCGCTTTCGTATTTGAACATTTCGAGTGTTCCCGAAGGTACTTTTTTAGACAGATACAGCACATTGGGATTAACAGCATCAAAGCTGCCACCGCCTACTTGATAGGAGTTGGCAAGAAAAGTTCTTCCGCCCACGGCGGTGTAATTCGTTATGGGCAAGCCATTTCCGGCATCTGCGACCGTAAAACTGTTCCATTGCGTGCCGTCCCATTTGGCAAATTTGTAGGTGTGGTTGGAAGTTGAGCCGGGGTTTGTAGCAGCATTTACGTTTTCGCCATTAAAAGCATCGTAAAGTATAGCGGGCTTATTATCTATAAGCGCAATGTCGTATGCTATGGTTTTATCGGTAGCCTGTGTAGTAGCATAAACCACGTCGGGCGGAGTATCGTAATTAAGCGTAGTGGTTGTTCCATCGGCTTTCTGAAAAAGAATTCCCGTGTTGTCCGTTTTGAGTACAATTTTTGCATAATGTACGGTGCTTTTGCTATAGAGTAAGCCTGTTCCCAATTGGGTAATTGCCATGTGAATAGTTCCGGCAGCATCCTGTACCGCTTTTATCGTAGGTATTTCATCTCTGTACTGATAGTTGTTCGCAATAGCTGTATTAAGAAATCCGGCACGTGTACCTGCACCTAAGGCAGCTGTGGCACTCGCCGTATTGGCATTAGCTATAAAAGTATATCCGAAATTGTTTTTGGAACGCCAGAGAACAACGACATGATCACCCATTGCGAAAGGAAGAGTGGCATTAATTCCATATCCGGTCATAGTTTGCGAAGTAAAACCGGCAGTAATATCACCTGTGGTAGAAGTGGAACGGTAGCATTGAAATCCTGATTCGGTGGTGTTTTTCGAAGCAAAAACCAAAATCTGACCGCTGGCGCGCACCAAAAGAGAAGGTGAGGCGAAGTCTTCTGTGCCGTAGCCCGATGCCACTGTTGCCACAGTTACCACATCGGTAGTCTGGTTGTATGAGGAAATCATTAAATCACCGGATTTGTTAATCCACGAGAAATAAAAATTTCCCTGAGCATATACCGCTGCCGGTTGCGTGTTTAACGACCAACCGCCATTGTCGGTCAATGGAACATTTACCTTTATTGAAAATACTTCCAAAGAACCGACAAGTAGAAAAAACAAAACTGTTACAATTGTTTTTGAAATTGATTTCATAGCGTAATAATTAATTATTTAGAACAAACAGGTTGTCAAATCATTGCTTATTTCACAACTAACTTTGCAGTATACATATCATTCGCATTTGCCACACGAATGATATAGGTGCCTTGTTGATCAAAATTATAGTTAATCACATTACTCTCAAGAATACTTTCGTAAAGTTTGGTTCCAAGAGGGGAATAAACCGACACTTTTGCATCTGTATGATTTCCTTCCATACGGATAGAAAAAGATTGTCCTGCTTTTACCGGATTCGGATAAACTTTAACAGGTGAGATGGATGAAAGAGAATTCAGACCGGTCGCACCGGGTTCCGATGTAATATTCACATCCAAGTGATTGGTTACTTTTACGGTTAGGCTATAAGTTCCATTGCTCAGTGTTGGAGTTTTAGCAACACCATCAACCGTAATTTTAGAAAGTGCTTTCTCCGGAGCTAAGCTGAAATCAATGATATAGTCACTATCCTCATCTTCTAAGTTTACGCCCGCCTGCGAAGTAATAATCCCGGCATCGGCAGTTATATTCACTTTGAATTTTATAGGATCGGGTACAGGTAGGATTTCTTCCGCGATCTTGGTGCCCACGTTGAATTCCGCCACCTGAATTGTATTTCCGCTGGTTTTATTCCAATCGTCAATTACCACTCCTACATACCGATACGACACTGCTGGAAATTCTACGGTTACTACATCGGCATTTTTAGTGTAATCAATCATATAGTCATCTTTCAACAAAGTAAATTGTGTTCCATCATTCGAACCATATATAGATAATTGTCTGGCTCTGAGCGCTTCGGAAGTATTACCTATGCGATGCATATAAGTAATATAGTTGAACGATTTTGCGGTTTTCATATCTACTGTAAATGTTGGCAACACATTGCCGGGAACTGTTTGACCACCGTAAGTTTTTCCCGGTTTAACAAATGCAAATGCTGTTGAAGTATTCGAGTCGATAATATAGATCGGTTGGTCGCCACCAATAGAAGCATCGGCAATACCGGCGTAGGAAGTGGTAATTGTCCAATCCGATTTATCCAACATCTCGGGAATAGAAGAAACGGAAGAAGTAATACCCCGCATCGTAATGGGAGCCCAAGTAGGAAGAGCTTGTCCGGTAACATTAGTCAGGTCTTCTGCTGTGCGACCGATTGTTGAAAGGTCGAGAATTTCCGATTTCGATTTTGCATCAGCCATCTCTGCGCGCAATTTTGCTTTAATGGTAGCATCGGTAACACGGATACCCCAAAGATTAAAAAATTCGGTCAGGTCATAACCTGTTATTTGTGAAGATTTCCAAATCAAATATGCACGTCGCTCATCGGCAGCACCGCTGAGAACTTTTTCTTCGCGAACAACGCGGTGTAAGGTTTTATAGTATTGATCACCAAAAAGCAGGAACATCTGTTCCCATACCATAAAGCGTAATTCATCTCTGTTGAACCCGATAACCGACTCCAATGAGTCAGTATCCATATCGTAAATTCGTTTGGAAAATGGCAACTTGAGATAGGTATTTTGAGTGGTAGCCCAGCGCGCAGCTGTGGTTCTGTTGTAAGTTTCGCCCTGTATATTGCGTTCCACCACATACGAATAAATATTTACGGTAGATTCTGTGGCCTGGTTAATCAGGTAAGCCGGCTGCTGGTGCTGGTGTCCTATTTCGTGTCCGAGCATCCAGGTATTATTTGTGGGTGTGCCAATCTCTGTCAGGTAGCGTTTGATACTACCGCTTGGATAGCCGGTATATCCGGCAGAACTTGCATGAGGATTATCGGAGGTGTTTTGTGTCAGCAAAAATCTTACTTCTCCCAGATTCATTCGGTGGTGAAGAGGGTTCGGGTCGTTATTATCAAGGCCGCTGATTTTATCTTCCTCGTTCAGTAAAGTGTGAAGTGCATTCAGCCATGCCACCTTATTAATGTTGTCTGAGTATTGCTTAGCAGCTTCCTGAGTTGCTACAACAACTACGTAATCCGATTGAAAAAGAACATCGGGAGTCGTATAGGTAGTTAACATTTCTGTAAATTCCATGTTGGTAGTTACCCCATACACAAAACGCGGTACACGTACATGTTCGCTGGTAGCAGTAAAGGTAACACGCGCCTGTCCTTTAGGTTCAGCATTTCCTGATTGAACAAAGCTCAACCAAATAAGTCCGCCGGAATGATTGGTAATTGTATTATTACCTTGGGTAAGAGTCGTAGATACTCCGGTGTTTCTATCACCAACATTAAAGCCTAATGTGCCAACAGTAATTACCGGCATCACGTTTTGGTCTGCAGGAGTTAGTATTTCTACATTTACAACCACTTTTTTACCCGATTCCACGTAAAATCCGGTAGGTTGTTTGTCGTATTTCTTTTGTGCCTGACACAATCGAATACGTTCCTTTTCCGCGCTATTGATTTGTTTTAGCTCAATTGTTTCCGGATAAGGCGTTGTGATTTCCGCCTTTGCGATAAACGTAAAACAAACGACCAAACTTAATATTGTAAAAATTACTTTTCTCATACGTATCTGATTTTTCGATTATCGTGATTGTAGTTTATTGTCTTAAAGTAATAGTTGATTTTGTGAAAATAATCAGACGCAAAAGTGGAGAGGGTATTTCACCTCTCACTTTTGGTCTGACAACTTCTAAAGGCTCATTTTGTTATTTGGAATTTTTTGCATTGTAGATAATTTTCGATGTCCGAACGTTTCCGTTATCCATTATTTCTTTTTTGATGTAAATACCTGTTGAAGCCGGATATTTCATCTCGATACCATGGATATTATAGAATACGGTTTGAATTACATTGCCGTCAATTATTTCTAAGTTATCGCCTATGGATGTATTATTGGATTGATCTTCATAAGGTCCAATATCAATTGTTTCTACAATTCGTTGTTTACCCGCGAAGTCCAGACTGGTAGCAAATTCGAGATAGGTTGCCGGTGTTACCACTTGTGTTTCGGGGTCGGTAATCTCTTCGGTCAGTTGAGTAAAGCCTTTTTCTCTTCCGGGAGAAGCTGCCGCTGTAACCCATTCGGAGTCAAATAACTCTGCTTTGTCTGTTACCGCAAGACCATCCACAATAGCCAAATTGGCATTTTCTCCCACGTAATAAGCCAGATCATCAATAATCAAACTTTTCATTTGTGGTTTGGCTTTTCCGGCACCCGATTCGTTCACTCCGATGTTGTATATTTCGCCGTAAAGGTCGGTATTGTTCCAAAGAATGGAATTATACAAGTTTTGAATTCTGTCGCTTCCATCGGCTGTAAAGCACACGCCCGATCCTGCTGCCGCAGTCGCATGGTTATTGGCTACTGTAACATTATATACGGTAGGGTTGCTGTCGCGTTCGTCGAATACGATACCGCTACCCGATGTAGCCGTATTTTCCACGATAACACTGTTGTACAGTTTACTGCCACCGCGTACATAAGCTCCACCACCGTAAGATGCAGTATTTCCGGCTATGTACAGATTATAAGCGCGACATCCGGTTCCTTCCGGAGCCAGCAATAGACCACCGCCACCGCCATTGATGTTTCCGATGGGTTTTGCCGCGGTTGTCGGTACGCTGTTGTTGGTAATTTCGCAATCGTGAATGGTAACCTGGTCTAAATAACCGGCTCCACCTTTATTTGCTGTATTGTTCGTAATTAAACAGTTGTATACTTCAGTTTGGTAACGAATATTCATGGCACCACCATCCGCATTTGATGTAAAGTTTTTCATAATGCTGTTGCGGATAACACCTTTAGTAGCAGTCGATGTTGTATTCTGGATAGCACGTCCCACTACACTTGTTCCTTCGAAAGTAATACCATCAACAACCGTGTTGGCTCCGGTAATAGACAATACTAAAGAAGCACTGTTTTTCAATACCGTAGAATGCGTAAATTCCCACGCTTTGGTTCCTACAGCGCGTTGTTCCGGTGATGTTTCTGTGCCTAAAAATCCGCCGTAGATTGAAACCCCTGTAGGAACGGAGATTTGTCCGGTAGTATATTCTCCGGAAGCAATCCAAACTACGTCATTTGCTTTCAGCGTAGGTACAGAGGGTACAACTTCTCCATCAACAGGGGTGCCCCATTGTGTGCTTGTGCCCACATAGTATTTACTGTTTCCGGTATCGGATGTAGTACTTACTACGAACGATTTGGTTACGCTTCCACTTGTCAGCGTAATCGTCGCATAAGATACCTTTTTATACGCTGTTGGTTCAAAAATTACTTCAAGTGTACCGCCTTCCATTGGCAACGATGTTGTTTTCAGCGAATATACTTGATCGTCGTCCTTTGTGATGGTTGCAGTTATTCCGTTTGTTAATTTTACAGACTTAATCAGTACATTTAACGTGTCCTTGGCGTATTGTTTTACAGCACCCAACTTAACAGTATCGCCGGGAACAATAATTTCGGCAATACTTGCATCAATAAATTTCAGTTGATTTCCGGTATTATTCAGCAGATATCCGCCGGCTCTTACGCCGGATTGATCATTCAAATAGATTTTTCCTTCCGGTGCCACAGTGGTAGTCGTGTTTTTCAACTGCCACGTATCGGTAGTCATGTAACGAACAAAACCAAACATGTCAGCGTCAGCGACTTCTTTTGTCAAATAGGTATTTACTTCGGGAACGACCAGACCTGTCAGCGGGTTTTCGCCGGCGGGAGTGTAGGTGTATAACAGCGCATTCCCCGATTTATTTACAACCTTGTAGTTATCCCAAGTCCCTGTAATTTTCCAAAGTTGGTTCGCATTTTCTCCATCCAACGTTGTCTGTTTGATGGTGTCTCCTACTACAGGATTGACAACGGTCAATACCTTTCCGGTCGCGGCTTGACGTACAAACTGGATATAGTACCAGTGTTCGTTGGAAGTGTCTGTACTGCTAATCTGTACCGGCATATCGAAATCTGCATTCCCTTTCAAGGAGATCGTTTGAGGTTCAAGAGCACCTACACTATTGATAGTCAATGTCGCGTTGTATTCTTTTTTCGCGGTAGGCGCAAACGTAACGGTGGCAGTTCCTCCGGTGCTGTTCCAGGCTCCCGGCGTGATGGTAAATGCCGCTGCGTCCGCTTCAGCTCCTTTTGTATAAGTAATCTCGCTACTTAAGTTAGCACCGGCTACGGTTAGTGTTTTCGAAACGGTTGCTCCTTGAATGATGTCGCCAAAAGAAACGTCTTCCGGTTTTTCAATCACTTTGTCGTATGAAACTGTTCCCAAATAAAATTCGCCTAACTGCAAAGTACTACCGCTTGTAGAAGTAGTCGTTCCGGTATAAACGACCTTTACCGAAGTGTAGGCTGTTGTATTGTCTATTTCTACGTTTCCGGTTGTTTTGTTGAGTCCGTTTCCTTCTGCGTTGGGAAGTGTGATTTGGTTATTTCCGGACATGTCTGTGATAAGCGTCCATGTTCTGGCGTAAGGGTCTGTTTCGGTGCCGTTACTTCCATAAATGGAAATTTTCCACGGTCTTAAGAAATCGTAGGTATTGTCCGAACGAAAATGAATCCTGAAAAAGTTGAATTTATGAGCGGAGCCCAAATCAACGGTAAACCCAAGATCTTCAATATTTGCTGGACCAGAAACACCATTGTAGGTTTTTCCGGGCTTCACTAAGGCTAAAAATGTCATGTCATTTGTATCCAGGAGATACTCAGGACCGGCTACTTTTCCGTCAATTCCGACCGCATTGTCTGTGGGAGAATAGGGAGGTGCTTTTGCCACCCAACCAGTACGGTCGATGTCGTTATACACGGCATCTTGTGCAAACACATTTTGTGTCGTGATGCTTATCAGCACCAGCGACATAATTAGTAAATTGATTTTTTTCATGTTTAATTAATTATTTAATTAATATATAAAGGATTATTATTCGAGTCCTAAGCCAAATTCGGCAACCTGCATAGTGCTTCCGGATGTACTGCCTCCTTCTGAGTTGTCACTCCATTTGGTAAGGGAGACTTTTACGTACCGATATTCAGATACTGGCACCGGGAGATGATAAGTAATAGAGTTATTATCAACCGGAATTGTTATTTCAGTCTGGATGTCAGTAAATATTTCACCGTTGTCGCTACCGGCAATGTCGATACCCCATACGCGGAGGAAATCGTTTGAATTGCTTGACCGGTGATTCCAACGGATATAATTGAATTTTTGAACGGACTTCATATCCACTACGAAATATGGAACGTGGCTCGCGGGTGTGGTTCTATCGTTATAGGTTTTTCCGGGTTTTACCACGGAGAAGAAAGTCGTTGCATTATTATCGAACATATCTTTGGGCATTCCGGTGGTTCCATCCGGTACGTAGTCGTAGTCCAAAGAACTCACTACTGTCCAAAGTAAGCGTGTCAAATCGGTAAGCCCTGTTTTTACATGGATGGTAAATTCTTGGAATTTGCCGTTTTTGCTGGTGGCTCTTAGTTTGGCTGTGCCTATGCCTATCGCCTTAATCATTCCATCGGTATCCAAACTCAAAACATCAGTTCCCTCCAACAATTCGAAAGTCAGTTTTTGGTTCTTGATGTTTACTGTTGCCGGACTTACCGAAGTACAAAGATTTAGATCGATCGTTTCTCCGAGTCCAATTTCCAAGCCATCTAACGCCGGTAAGATATTGACGGCGGTAATCAGAATTTCATTTACGACTTGTACTCCGAAGGTTGTCGTAATGGAGTCGTTTTCGTCTGACATTATCTCTATGATTGCTTTATTCCTACCGGTCGCTTTTATTCCGGTAATAACACCTTCATCTGTAATTGTGGCAAACTCTTTTGACGCTTCGGCTATCGAAAAATGCAGTTTTTTATTGTCCGCGTTTACCGGCAACACGATGACGGATTTCGAGAAATCGTACGGTTCGTTTACTTCTACCACGGTGCCTTCCAACAAAGCTGCTTCGAGAGACTCAACAGCATGATACTGCTTGTAAACCTGTACGATAATTGATGTTTTATGCTTATCATCTGCTCTGAATGTAATATCCAGGCGGGTAGTTCCCCGAGATACCGGTGTCAGAGAGCCGTCTTCTCCCACAGTTACTATACTGTCGTATTCTACTTTATAAATGAAAGCTTGGGGCAGTAAAACCAGATTGGGATCGGATGGTTCTTCCATCATAAGCATATCGGTATTGGATAATTCGATACGCAATGTATCCATGACAGTTCCCTTTTGTAGTGGATTTTTTACCACAATCTGTTTATCATCGTAAAACGCGCGGTCGATCTTATAGAGTTCTTCTTTGCAAGCAGCTAATACGAGTATGATCCCCAATAGTATGATGCTGCTTAGTTTATATAAATTTGTATTCATCTTTTTTTTGCTATTAATTCGTTCGTTAAATTACCATCCCGGATTTTGGATTAAAGTAGCGTGTGAAGCCTCTACTTCTTTCAAAGGAATGGGAAAGTGATACATTCTTGTATCGAAAAAATGTTGTTCTACAGCCTGTACTGACCAAGAGTATATGATGCTACCATCCGGATTATCGCCCGCTTTTTCCCAAACTGCGGCATGAGACCACTGTTGATCAAGTTTTTCAAACAATTTGCGTCGTTTTAAATCCCAGTAGCGGTTTCCACCTTCTAAAACAAATTCGATACGACGTTCGTTCAGGATAAAGGCAATCATCTCTTCTTGGTTCATATTCTCCGGAATCCCGTAACGGGCATTTTCTCCCGGTTCGATTCCGGCTCGTTGCCGAATGGTTTTCAATCGGTCTTCAATCGCAGTACGATTTGCGTCGTAATTCAATTCAGTCATTACTTCGGCATCCATCAGCAACATATCTGCATAGCGGATGAAAGCAACACCGGTTCCATTGAGGGCTCCGTCATCGGTATTTCCAATTACCCCTTCTTTACACAATTTAACAAAATAGTAACCGGTAGAAGTTGAACCGGTAAATATTCCATCGGAAGCGGCACCACGATATGTATAGACCGGTTGGGGTGCTTCTCCTTTGGCTTTAGCCCATTGTGATTCGTTGTAAAGCAAAGCAATGTAAAAACGCGGGTCCCGGTTTGCATAAGGATTATTTGGGTCGTAAAGACTATTGTTTTCATTGTATCTGCCCGGAGACGTTGCATATTCTCCGTTTACGATTGTTCTGACTTCTACACCGTCTTTGGTGGGAAATGCTTCCGTTAAATCGTGATACGGAAGTACGGAAGCTTTACCGCTTCTTGACGCGGGCAAGAGTTCGCCTTGTGGCCACCGATAACCATTGTATGTAATCCAGAACCAAATACGTTCTTTACTGACACGGCTGGTTGTGGCTTTGTAATAACCGTTTACCACAGAGATGTCCGGATCACCCTCGGAATTTAGGATGTCGGTGGTATCGCTTTTTATCAGTTCGAATAGGTTGTTGTGGCTTGCGTTGTATTGGAAGAAATTGTCCAATGCGTCTTTGACTTTTTGCCAGCGGTCTAACCGGTAATCATCGTAACCGACCAGCAAGCGATTGTTACCGGAACCAATATTTCCTCCGTTGTACAACGGGCTTGCCGCAAAAAAATAGAGTTTAGCCAATACCGACAGAGCAGCCCCTTTGGTAGGACGTCCGTAGTCGTTGCCGATTTGTTCATCCGGCAAAACGGTAGCGGCAGTTTCGAGTTCGCCCGCGATAAAATCAACCGTAGCTTCGAAGGTAGAACGTGGTATCCCCTGATCTTCAAAGGGATTCAACATCTCGTCGCCCACCAGTGGTAGCCCTCCAAAATTACGCATCAGATGAAAATAATAGAAGGCACGCATGAAGCGAGTCTCTGCAAGCAATCTATCCTTTTTCCCGCGTGAGAGTGGTGCTTTCTCGCAATTTTCGAGGAATTGGTTGCATACACGAATATTTTGATACATAGCCGTCCATGAATTCAAAAATTTACTGAAATTGGCATTTATTCCGTCCTGTGTAAAATCGGCTTTACTGAAAGCGACAGCAAAACTCTTCCGATCCGCGCTCTTTTCTTTCATATTATCTGTAGCCGCGTCGTAATCGTAGAAACTCTGAAGATAATATCCGTTACCGGGGTTACGGGGTCCCATAATTACGTCGGGAATTTTCCAATAAATGGATGCCTGAAACTGCATGGTTTTCAGACTGTCTGAAAATATCGTTTCCAATGTTTCCGTTTCTTCCTTAGCATCCAAAAAACCTTCTGATGTTTCTGTACAGGCAAAAGCAATCAACAAAACAAATATCGCTAAAGAAAAAACACTGCATTTTATTTTTTTCATATTCTATCTATTTTTAAAAAGAAATTTGACAACCTACATTAAATACTTTTTGTTGCGGATATGTGGTTAAACCGGTTTGTGAACTTTCCGGGTCTATCTGGTATTCTTCCAGATTTGACCAAGTGTATAAGTTTTGTGCTGTAAAATAGAGTCTCGCACCGGTTAGACCGGCAGACTTTATCCATTTTTCCGGCAGGTTATATCCTATCTCTACATTTTTCCAACGCAAATAATCGGCGGAACGTAACCAAAAAGTGGATTGCGCGCTGTTTTTATTATTCTGTGGCAACAGTCGGGGATATGATGCGTCCTTGTTCATTGCAATCAATGTTTCGGGATCGGACACGTAATTTCCATCGGCATCGTAGTAAGTCCATCTGCCCGTATGGATAGGCATTGGTTTTCCATTACTGCTTCCTACGATGGAGTTTGTACCATCTACCAATCGCAACATACTTTCGATACTGACTTTGGCACCGGTGGCTCCTTGAAACATTAGCGAAAAATCAAAGTTTTTATAGGTAATCCCGGCAGAAATACCGTAGGTAAAATCGGGGATGTTGTTACCGATTGCAACGCGGTCGTATTCGTTAATAATCCCATCCGGAGCTCCATTAGGACCGCTTATGTCCGTGTATTTCAGATCGCCCGGTGCTATGTCGCGGGCTAATCCGTCGTAGGGACCGTTTTCAATTTCTTCCCACGAATCATAAAATCCGTCAGCCACGTAACCGAATATGGTACCTATGGGACGTCCGGTTTGCATGCTCAATTTGTATTCGCTCGGAGCCTCGTCCATATACAATATCTTGTTTCTTGCCAAACTGAAAGTACCTCTGATGAAGTAATTCAGATTGTTGGTAATCTTATCGCGCCACGATAACTCGCCGTCAAATCCTTTGTTTTCGGTACGTCCGATGTTGGACGGGGGCAAAATGGTAATCAGACTGGCGCTACCGGAACCATTATCGGCAAAAACATTCAGAAATCCGGCGTAATAAACGATTCCGGCACGAGTAGCCAAAATATCTTTTCGTTTGTTGTAGAAATAATCAACCGTAGCAGACAACCGGTCGCTAAACATCCGTAAATCAATACCGACATCGGTTTTCACATCGGTTTCCCATCGCATTTCCGGATTTGGATACTGGCGCAATCCCAACGCGTTCAATTTTGAAGGATTTTCGCCAAAATAATAGTTCATCACGATGCCGTAGCTTTCTTGATAAGCGTAGCTGTTTCCAGCGATTTTATCGGAGCCGCTCAATCCATACGATCCTCGCAGCTTCAACGTCCCGATTTGTAGTTTGTCCATCAACGATTTCAGATAAGGTTCCTGCGCGATGTTCCATCCGAGTGTGAAAGCCGGGAAAAGATCGTAGCGGTTGTTGCTGGCAAATTCATCGGAGCCGTTGTAGGCGGCACTCAATTCCGCGATATACCGGTAATCGTAATCGTAACCGATACGTCCCGAATAGCTGACAGAATTTCGCTGATTGCTTGAGCCTGTTCGTACAGAGTACCAGTTGGCTAAAACCAGTCCGTTGACATTGTGTACGCCAAATTTTCGGTTATATGCCATATCAAACCGCGTATTTATCTGCACCATAGGAGAATATCCTGAACTTGAGACACCGAGAAGCGGTAGAATATATTGGTTGGTAATTACCGGCGTATAAGCGCTTGTCTCCGGTTCGTAGTAATAGTCCAACACTTCGCTGCGGGTCAGACTTCGTCCGAATCCCCAGGTATTGGTAAGCGCCATTACTCCTTTTATTTTCAACCCTTTGGTAATGGCGTGTAGATCGTAATCCAGTGTGATGTTGCCATTCACGTTGTTTCGGAACTGGCGACTGTATCCTCCGTAGGTAAGTAATGCCAACGGATTGATGTATGTGCCGGTATATCCTCCGAAGGTCCCGTTCGGGTTGTAAGCAGGGTAGTGATAGGGCGCGATGCCGGCACCAAGCAAACGTTGGAAAATCGATTGCGACGTTCCGCGTGTCGAAGGGAGATTCGGTTCGTTTATCTCTGTCAGAATGGCGTTTGCATTTAACCGGGCGTTAAAATCTTTGGTTATTTTCACGTCAAAGTTTGCACGCACGTTGTATCTTTTCTGATAATAATCGTTATTGAAATCTTCTGACTTCGGAAGATCTTTAAACAATCCGCCCTGATTCAGATAAGCCAGTGACACGAAATATTTAACGGCATCGGTACCTCCTTGTACATCAGCTGTATATTGCTGTTGGCTTGAAGACTTTTTGTATAACAGATCATACCAGTTCACATCGGGATAGAGGTAAGGACTGTCGCCGGTACGATAGTGTTCCAATGCTTCATCGCTAAAATAGCGTTCTTGTGCGAGTGCTGTTGCATTGTTATCGTTCAAGTGAAGTTCTTTCAGCAACGACAGACTTTGGTACGAGTTCAAAAACTCATTTTTGTAGGTCGGTTGCTGGAATCCGAAATCGGAACGAAAAGTGAGTTTTGGTTTTCCCAATTTACCGCGTCGCGTTGTAATCAGAATTACCCCATTGGCACCCTTTATTCCGAAAATAGATGTACTTCCGGCATCTTTAAGAATACTTACTTCTTCTATGTCGTTGGATGACAAACGGGAAAGTGTGGTCTGATCGGATTCCACATCATCGATGAGAATCAACGGTGTGGTTTCCACATCGGCAAAAGTTCCCATTCCACGGATAAAAATGGTGGCGGCATCATAGCCCGGCTGTCCGCTTCCTTGCAGTTGAAAAAGTCCCGGGAGCCGTCCCGCCAAGGAGTTTTGTATGGATGTGGACGGGAGTGATCGTATCTGTTCGGCATTGATTTGACTGACCGAAGCGGCATTGGTAATTCTGGATTTACTTCCAAAACCGACACGGACTACAGATACTTCCTTTAGCATATTCTCGTCATTCTCCAGCACGATATTCATGGAAGCGGAGACATTCAGCGTTTTCTCTTTAAAACCGATGTAGCGTACTGTGATTTTTGAATTTTTGGAGCTAACCGTCAGCACAAAATTTCCGGTTATGTCAACTGTTGTTCCATTCTGCGTACCTGTTTCCAAAACGGTCGCCCCAAGTAAGCCTTCGCCGGTGTCATCAGTTACCAGACCTTTAACGTTAAATTGGGCGGATAAGCAAAAAGGTACCAGCGCAAATAGTATTAGACTAATTATGTATTTCATCTGTTTATTATTTTATTTTTTACATTAAGGACATATGGAACACGCCATTAATCGTTTCCTTGTGTGTCAAAGTTATTTTGTATGGCTGTTTCATGTTGTTGATTTTTATTCCGTTCTTAATAGTTCCAGCCTTCATTTTGTACCAAATTATTGTTTCCGTAAAGTTCGTTACGCGGTATCGGGTACCAATACATCCGTTTGTCGAAAGTAGAAGGAGTTACATCTTCGTAATCGTACCGGTACGTTCCATCCGTATTTTTTGTGATACGGACTCCTCTGACAGGTTGAGTCATTACGGCATCGCCCGAATCGCAAATTTTCCACCTTCTGATATCCCAGAAGCGTTGTTCTTCGTAAGCCATTTCTATCCTGCGTTCATTGCGAATAATTCTCCGCATCAGTTCTTGCGAATAAGTCGTAGGTAAACCAAACCGACTATCACTACCTGCTTTTATACCGGCTCTTTTTCTTAATTCAATCAAGCCGGATATGATTTCGGCATCGTTGGTCGGATCTGATTCGTTGACGGCTTCCGCGTAGTTCAGCAAAATCTCGGCGTAACGGAATATTTGGTAATGATGATTGTAATTCTTGTAGGATTCTTCATTTTCATTGTTACCCAAGAATTTCTTCAAATAATAACCGGTACGGGTGTAAATGCTACCTGAGATAGCGCCTCGATCCTTGCCTCCGTCAAATGTTTCTACTTTTCTTTTCAACCAAGTAGATCCGTTCAAGAAAACAGTGCGCTCTAAGCGTGGATCACGGTTGGTATAAGGATCTTGAGCATTGTAGCCTGATTCCGGGTCGATTCCTTCCGCGGGATTGTAATTTTTAAAAATTGATTTTCCGTCGGCTGTAAGAAACGCGTCAACTAAGTTTTGGCTTGGACTGGTTCTTCCTTGTGAGGTTACTGTTCCCGCTGTTCCGGTACCGTAGGAGTAACCGCAGGGACTGTTTGTCAATTCGATTGCGTAATTCGATCCCATCTGTTTGAGCATAATCATTTCGGCATTGGGAAAATCATCGTTATTCATGGCGAATAGTTTAAACATGGTAACAGCACTTCCCTGATATAGTGAATATACTTTCAAATCCATCAGTCTTTTTGCCGAAGCGGCAGCGGCTTTCCATTTATCTAAATCGTTGGCAGGATTGTACAACGGACTTGCCAAATAGAGTTTCAGTCGCGAAAGTAGTGCTAATGCAACTCCCTGATTGACATGTCCTATCTCGGTCGGGTCGTACGCGGCGGTTGCCTGTGCGGGATGAAGATTGGCATAGCATGAGTTTGCGCTGTCCGGACTGATTTCTCCTATAATATAATTGGCAACTTCATCAACGGAGCTTTTGGGTATATTTATGTCATCGGTCGCGTCCAGCACTTGGTCGCCGACCATAGGAACTCCTCCCCATCGTTTCATCAACTCGAAATAATAGTAAGCCCGAAGCATACGTGCTTCCGCTTTCATGCGTTTCATTCTGACCTCGGGAATCTGCGTTGAAGGTGGAAATATAGGGAGTTTTTCCAAAAACAGATTTACACGGCGAATGCCTCGATAGTTTCTTTCCCACGCGTTTCCGTCCAGACTGGCTATATTACCCGGAGTAAGCAAACCATTGCGGTAATTATTCAAATCACTACTTCCGGCAGTGTTTTGGGTCGGTATTCCGTCGTCGGTCGCCGCGTCAAGGTAAGAACTCGAAAATCGTGTATGCAAAAGGGGTAAATCCAGATAACAGGCATAAAAAAGTTTCTTGATAGCACTGTTTTCTGTTGAATCGGCCGGGTTCAACACTTTATCTTCCGTATTCCATTCCAAGGGCTGCGATTCGAAATCTTCACAAGCCACAAGAAACAAAATAAGTATAAAACAACTGGTAATAAGTATTTTAGTTATATTTTTCATGTTTTCCGATTTTTTAAAATTGAAGATTTAATCCTGCATTGAGTGCCTTGAAGTTGGGCACGATACCTAACGAGCCGGACATGTAATTAATCAATTCCGGATCTCTGCCTTCCAATGGGCTGATTGTTAATACATTGTAAGCGTTGACAAACAATTTAACTCCGGTTAGATGAATCGGTTTGAGCCATGAGCTTGGTAAAGTATATGAAAGCTCTATGTTTTTCAATCGAAGAAAATCGGTATTTTTCAGCCAGAAAGTAGATGTTTTCTCATTATAGGTATTGCCCGCTGCCGACGTTCTCGGATAACTTGCATCGGGATTATTGGTAGACCAGCGGTCCAAGTGTTCTTTCAAAGCCTGTCCGTAGGCATTCGACGAGTTGATGCTGAATGGCAAGTCTCTGATAATGTTTTGCGAATTTGCCAAACCACTCCATTGCATGCTCAAACCTAAGCCTTTCCACTCGGCGGCAAGAAAGAATCCGTATTCGATTCGTGGTGCTTCGGAACTGATTCCTTTTACATCCAAATCGTCAATATTGTGGTCGCCATTCAAGTCCTTGTATCTCAAATCGCCCGGAGACGGGATGTAACCGTCCATCGTATATCCCTGACTGCCGTCGCTCGGATTCATATATTCGTTGATTTCTTCCTGCGATTGAAAAAACCCTTCCGACACATAGCCGAATATCTGTCCATAGGTATGACCTACTCTTTGCAGGTATGGTTCGGGATAAACCGGTTCTCCGTTGTTTAGTAATTTTGTTTTGTAGAATGTTGCTTGTACATTTGTCTGAAGATTGATTTCGCCAAGCTGTTTGTTGTAATTCACATCCAACTCCAATCCCTGTTGGTTGTACACCCCAATGTTCTGCAACGTAGCTCCACCATGTAAACTCGAATTGGCTATGGCAGAAGGAGTCATCAAAATATCGTAGTGGTGATTATGAAAATATTCAGCCGTAATGCTCAACGATTTGTCCAACATCAAGAGGTCTGCTCCCAAGGTAAAGCGTCCGCTTTTTTCGTATTCGGGGTCATACGGTACGGGCGACTCTACCAAAGTGGACATGGAAGAATTATCACTACCGATATTAACCCCACCTCCCTCTGTATATCGTTTGATGTAAGCATAATAGTAATTAGACATGGCACCACTTGCTGTCCTGAAAAAAGAACCGGTGCCGTCGTTGCCGTTAATGCCATAAGTGGTACGGATTTTCAGTGCGTCAATTCTTTCTATATTGAAAAAGTCTTCTCGATCAATATTCCAACCCAAGCCGGCTGTCGGAAAAAATCCCCAACTGTTTGCCGGACTCAGATAGTTAAAGTGCATACGGGAAACGCTTATCTCGGCTAAATATTTTTTGTCAAAATTATATTCCGAATGGAGATTAAACCCGTATTTCATCATCGGTAAGGTTGATGATTGTAAGATAAAACTGTTTGACCAGTAAGTCAGTTTGGTGTTCAATTCGTGTGCTTCCGCCATGAAGTCGTAACCAAGCGAAGCATCCATATACTGTAAGCGATATTGGCGGTTGTAAGAACTTGAACTGCCGGGAGCAGACGCGGAGACGCGTTTGACGTAATTTTCGGAAACGATATTTCCATCGGTGTCAAGTGTAGGCGTGTATTCCCAGACTTCAAATCCTTTTGTGCGGTTGAGCGCTTCGCGATAGGAAGAGTTGTAGGAATATAGTCCTTTGACATAGAAACCTTTTAGTGTCCCTGTAAATTTATGTTCCAAAGATACGTCGAAGTTAAAGTCCGTTTTGGGATACATGATATAACCCGAGGCATTACTCAGCGCATATAAATTATTCGTGTACCTTTGATTTCCTCCATACGTCCCATTCGGATTGAGAATAGGATACGCGTTATTCGGAGTGGTGTATAGGGTAGGATAGATGGTTCCCATCATGGTGTTACCGGGGGCATTTTCCCGAAACATTTGTCCGAATACATTTACCTGAAGCAAGGTAGTGGGGGATAAGTTTACATCTACATTGGTACGTAGCGAGTATTTTTTGAAGTTTTCACTGGTGTTGTACGCGTTGAGTGTTTTGTCTTGTTTAAAATATCCTTGCTGGTTATAGACATTAATATCTATAAAATATTTGGCTTGCTTGTTTCCACCGGTCATGTTCAGATTGAATTGTTGTACGGGAGCTTTGTCTCGCATCATCACGTCAAACCAGTCCACATCGGGATGGGTATAAGGGCTCGCTCCGGTTCGGTACAACTCTAAATCTCGGTCGCTGTAAAGTGCTGCTGAGCCGTCATTTTGAAGTGCTTCGTTGAGAAGAGTAGCGTATTCATACGCATTTAAAAATTCAGGACGGAATATCTGTTGCGTGGTGGCATATTGAGCTGTAAAATCGATTTTTAATTTAGATGCGTTACCTCGTTTTGTTTTTATATACAATACTCCATCTCCACTCGACATGCCCCAGGCGGCTAACCCCAAAGCATCTTTTATCAGCGATACGGATTCGATTTGACTAGCCGGAATATTAGCGTCGGCGCGCGGAATACCGTCAACCACAATTAGGATGTTACGACCCCGCATTTTTAGTCCGGCTCGTTCTGTAGGATAGCCTTGTGTCATATCAACGAATAGTCCGGGTAGAGTTCCGTCCAGAAATTGCTCCATCTGAAATGTTGGACGATGCAACAAACGGTCTCCTGAAACTGTAGATACCGATTGAACCGAAGTTATCGGGTCTCGCTCATCTAATAGTAAGGCGTTGGGTTGTAATACAGCCGAATGAAGACTAATCGTGTCTTGCTTTTCATTTTGAGCCGTCATTGTTGACGAGGAAATGAAAAAAAACGCTATGAGGGATATTGCAATCCTTTTTCTCCTTCGTTTTTTAGTAATCAAGTTTCTCATGTATGTTAAATTAAAAGTTAAGATAATACGTGTTTAATTCTGTTCCGGCAAGTAGAAAAGCTCCAACTCCGTAAGCAGCAGTCATATTTGACGTTACTTTTCTGGGATCAGCACCGATGGGCTGTACCCAACCTAATTTTCCTTCGCTGTTCACGGCAGACTGCAAGGCGCTCCACGATTTTTTCAAGGTTGACCCGTATTGCTCTTTGTCGAGTAATCCTTGATTGATGCCATATGCCAGCGCGTATGTAATAAGTGCTGTGGCACTCGTTTCCGGAAATGGATAACTCTCGGGATCTAAAAGGCTGGCATGCCAAAAACCGTTACTGTCTTGTAACTCGACTAATCGTGGAATAAAGTCTTTGAATAGATCCTCGTAAAATTTGCGATAATCCGAATCTTCCGGGAGCAGTTTCAGTATTTGGACCAAGCTCGCGGCAACCCATCCGTTGCCTCTTCCCCAAAAAACATTTTCTCCGTTTGCTTCTTTCTTATTCAGGTAACTACTGTCTCTAAAAAACAGTTTATTCGTTTTGTCGTATAAATAATGATAAGTTCGTTTAAACTCTTTATCCATAAATTGTACGTAACGGATATCATTCTCAATATTAGCCAGGTGGGCATATACCGGTGGTGCCATAAAAAGAGCGTCGCACCATGTCCAGGATTGTTTGTTGGAAATTAGCATCGAGCTATCCGGTGGGTTACTCATGATCCAATCAACTCTTTTTTTCGTTGACGATAACTTTTTTTCTTCTACAAACAGGTCAAACAATCCTAAATAAGCCTGTCCGATACAGAGTTCATCTGCGTGGTATTTCTGGTATTTGGGATAGTTGACAAAGTTGGAAGGAATCTGCCAATCATTAACCGAAGCCTTGTTCAATAACCAACTGTAGTACGAAGAATCGTTTGCTATTTTTGCCCATTCGAGCATACCTATATATAGAGTCGCGTTTGTCCAAGCGTCCACTCCATAATCGTGAAGGTTGCCACTTGTTTTGTATTCAAAGTTGGAAATTTGCCAATCCGCTACTTTTTTTAACAACGGTTTTAATTCGATCCTCTCCGTGGCTATGTCATTATGCATGTTTTTACCTGAAGCACAGGACGAAAATTGTATTCCAATCCCAAATATAAAAAGTGAAATTAAAATGGGGATTTTTCTTAGATGTAACGGGTGTTTCATTTACGTTATTTTTTATACAAAAATATAGGATACATTTATTGTTTGTCAAGTTTGACGTTTGCTCATTTTTGTTTTTTTTTTGCTTTTTTAGGTAAAGTAATGCTTATCTGACTGTTTACGAGAGATTAAGCGAAAACAGGAGTTTATGTAAAACGACTGATGGCACTTTGAGATAGAAAAGAAAATTTCTTCAACAGGGTAACGAGAAAGGAACTATAGGAATGACTGAGTAGGGGGTGGAATACAAATTTTTTTTGTACAGTTTAACTGCATCTATTTTCTGCATAACCGAACCATCTGATTGGCTCGAAATTATTGTACGCTCTGAGTAGCTTATTGAATTTGTAACGATTGTGTCATGTGAATATTTACTATCTTTAACTACTTGTTGTTTCAGTTCGATTCAAATATTAAACAAAATCGAACGAATTTATAAATAAATTGTTTAAATTTACAGAATATTTTAATCGACAAGTGCATCAGCTAGTTGCGATGAACAATGAGAGCCATAAAGCAACGATATGATACAAAAAATTATCTCGGCTCTTTCGTTCCAACTAAAAGACTTTCAATAATTTCTTCTTGAAACAAATGCTACTCACAGGAAAGTATTGAATTTAATGGCTTTCTGTGTGATCTTACTCCGTCAACTTTAAACAACTTCTTTATATGCTTTGATGTATTTTTCAATTTCTAGAAGTTAAAGAAAACCGGACACCGTAAATTACTTCATAAGACAGCTAAAACTCAGGATTTGAATCCTTTAAACTTGTATTAAATACTATATTTGCCTATGGAACTACTAACTTGTCTTTGCTGAGAAAATGCCAACTACCGTGTTGCCCTCACTTTGAAAATGGTTGATTACAGTAGTAAATGCACTGAATTTCAGATCATAGAAAGACTTTCCTTTGAACTTTTCTTATCAAAGACCTGTGTGCTACAGCGTTTTCTTGCAGACACTAACTAACAATAAAAAAGCCATGATGCAAAAAAATCAAAAAACAGGATTAGCCCTAAGCGGAGGTGGCGCACGCGGATATGCCCACATTGGCGTGTTAAAGGCATTGGAAGAAAAAGGGATTTTTCCTCAGGTACTTTCAGGAACAAGTATGGGGGCAATAATCGGATCGTTAATAGCCAATGGTTACTCGTCAGCCGAAATAATACAATTGGCCCACGACAAAGGGACTACAAACCTTTTCGACCTGAAAAAAATGAAACTTGGTCTTTCTTCGCACCGTTATGTTCGCGACATTTTAAGCAGCCTGCTTCCCGAAACCTTCGAGGAACTGAAAATACCCTTACATATTTCCACCACAAACCTCAGCCAAGCTACGCATGTTGTGTTTTCATCGGGGAACCTGGTTGATGCTGTTTTGGCTTCCATATCTATTCCCTTAATTTTCAGAGCAATAATTATTAACGATGATTATTATGTCGATGGCGGGATCGTTAAAAGCCTTCCGGCTTCCGTTATTCGCAATAAATGCGATTTTTTGATTGGGTCGCACACGAACTTCATAAATGAAATTTCGGATCTGAAGAGCACGGTTGATTTGCTTGAACGTTGCATAAGGGTTGGTATTACAAATACTATTGTCGGCGATGTTGAATTGTGCGACCTGTACATTAACCCGGTAGAAAGTGGCGGTTTTAATGCGCTGAATTTTAAGATTATCGACGAACTTGTTGAAATTGGGTACCAGGAGGCGGTCAAGGCACTCCGGAAACATCCGTTTGAAACAGATTAACCAGACCTTTTTTTACATTTTATCCCGAACACTTTCGGCATTTAGCTGTAATTATTCCTGAAGTTGTCAAAAGTTGAATGTTGAAAAGAAAGTACATGTCATGCTGTTGATAATCAAAGAATTGGTGCCATTCTTTCAAAAAAAAAATGATAGCTAAAGTTATAATAAAAAAGAGAATTGCCGACACCAGAAGTTTGGTAACGGGATGAGAAACACAAAAGTTGAATTACACTAAGTCGTTACGGCTATTTTGGTATGGTTTGAAACAAATGCTACTCACCGGAAAGCACTGAATTTAATGGCTTTCTTTGTGATTTTGCTTCATCAACTTTAAACAACTTCTATTTCGAAAAGTGAATTAGATATTGTATTAATTTACTCAGGTAAATTGCTGATATGTAGGATTGTAATTGTTTGTTTTGTAATATGGATTGATTCTATAATTCAATTTATAGGTTCACGGACAAGCCGAACACCGTTTTAAGAAGTAGGCAACAGACATTTAAATTCTTAATCTATGGCTAATCTTTTGAAATCATTTACAAATTCAGTAAAACACTGGTACATTCCGCTAATTTTGGGAATTTTATTCATCGCGCTTGGAATCTATCTTTTTACGGTTCCATTGGAAACTTATGCAACATTAGCTATATTGTTTAGTATTGCATTTCTTGTCTCGGGGATTTTTGATATTTTCTTTTCGATCAAAAATCACAAAGTCTTAAATGGTTGGGGGTGGTATCTGGTCGGGGGGATCATATCATTCATTATGGGTATTTATTTGCTGATTTATCCTCAAGTGTCGATAGCTATTTTGCCTTTTGTAGTCGGATTTACGGTTATGTTTCGTTCGTTCCAATTGTTGGGTACAGCATTGGATTTGAGAGATGCCGGTGTTTTGAGATGGGGAAATCTCGCGGTTTCGAGCGT
>JBKEBE010000011.1:0-5667 GCA_047973025.1 Paludibacteraceae bacterium | reverse complement strand
TCGTTGTTTGATATGAAACTTCTGTACCCTCTTCTTCAATCATAACTGTATGATTATCTGCATATCCAATAAATGTACCTTTTCCGTATAATTCAGCTACCGAACTCTGTTCACCAATTAATACTTTTGTAATATACAGTACATCGTTCTCTTCAACATATTCAAAATTTAATGTATCATTTTCAGTGATATTCGTAAGCTCATCTTCATTTTCAATCCAAGAAGTTTGGTATATCAATTCCTCACCATCTACATTAATTGCTACAGAATTAGTATCAGCGAAGCCTACAAATGTTCCATTAGCTTCTTGTGTAACTGGTGTTTCCACTGCAGTTGATTTAGTTTTCAATACCTTAAAATTTGTAGCATAATTAATATTATCTTCCGTAACAAATTCTATTTTTATCTCTTCAGCTGATTTTAATTCGTCAATATCTTCAATTCTTGATACATCATATGTTTCACCATTTACTTTTATCATTTGTTCTTCAGAAGAAAAACTTTCAACTACACCTTCTATTTCATTTGTCGCATTTTCAGTAATTGTTTCCTCAGACACAGGTGAATCATTTTTGTCTTCTGAACATGCACTAAGTAATAATCCCATTCCAAGTACTGATATCAATAATTTTTTATACATTTTAAAACCTCCTACTAATACTTGTATATATTTATTATATTAAAAAATGAACACAATTGATATAGTATCTGATATATTTTCATAAATCAAAATAAAAAACGCCCTAATGGACGCCTTTCAATTGAATCTTATAAACCATTCTCTAATTTATGTTTCTTCTTCATATTTAAAATAATAATTGATTGAATGATACTCACAATTCCACCAACAGTCCAATAAAGAGAAAGTGCTGATGGTAATGCTGTACCTGACAGTAAGATTAAACCAGGGCTTATGTACATCATCATTTTCATTTGAGATGCCCTTGCATTACTTGGATCTGCATCCATACCTGCATTTGATATTTTCATAGAAATGAATGTTGTACATGCAGCAAGAATTGGTAAAAAACATAGAAGCGACACCCGCTGAGATACGTCGTCATTACAGCTCCATGCCGGAAGACAGTCTGCCGACCATTCCTACACAGGTGGAATTACAAGTACTTTCTTTGAGACCCCCCATTCCGCTGACCGAAATTAATCGGATAAAAGAACAATTACGCGAATTTACCGAACGAGCCAATAAGACACCAAGCGATTTTAGTTTGCTTGCCCGCCTGTATTCCGATGATCAGGGAAGCGCGGTACAGGGTGGCGAACTCGGGTTCGCCGGCAGAGGACAATATTATCCTGAATTTGCCGCAGTAGCTTTTAACATGAATGACCCAAACAAAGTCTCTCGTATCGTCGAAACCGAAGTTGGCTTTCACATTATACAATTTATTGAGCGTAGAGGAGACCGTGTAAACGTTCGCCATATCCTTCTCAGACCGAAGGCTTCCGCCGAAGTGAAAGAAAAAGGGAAACACCGGTTGGACTCCATCGCGGATCAAATCAGACAAAATAAAATAACCTTTGAGCAGGCTGTTCAGGTCTTCTCTCAAGATAAAAACACCAAGATGAATGCCGGCTTGATGATGCAGAGCGATCCGTACACAAGAAGCATAACATCGAAATTTGAATTTCAAGATTTAGCACCCGAAATCGGAAAAGTAGTTTACGACATGAAAGTCGGAGAAGTTTCCGATGCATTCACGATGATAGATAAAGCAACCGGCAACGAAATGATAACGGTTGTTAAGGTTAAATCAAAAATTCCAACCCACAAGGCAAACGTTCGGGATGATTATCAGATACTCAAATCCATGTTAGAAGCAGAGAAGAAAGAAGCATTTTTGGACAAATGGATTTCTAAAAAACAAAAAGAAACGTACATCAGCATCAATCCGGATTATAGGAATTGTGAGTTTGTACATCCCGGTTGGATAAAAGAATAGGTTTTAGTTTGTGCATCTCTTATAAAAGCCATTGTCTCGCTTGTAGAGAGGATATATGTATTCTACCTTGAAAAAAAAGACCCTATATAGTAATTTTCTTAAGGTTTTGACGCTTACTGTCACTACCTTGATTTTTATACCCATTCTCGAAGCTCAAACACATCGTCCTCGAAAACTAAGGGAAGAGATATTGAAGGAACAGAAAAAACAGGCGGAAAAATCAACGCCGACTAAAACGACCCGAAAATCTCGAGGCAAACAACCACCACAAGTAGGCGCTACCGTCCTAAAACCCGCTAACCCCAAAGCTAACAAAAACGCCACATTAATTCATCTTGAGAGAAGCTATGAATTGTTATTTGATCAAAAAATCAATCCAAATCTTCAAATTTTAAAAGGAAACGTCCTTTTTAGGCACGATGACGCGTTGCTTTATTGTGATAGCGCGTATTTCGATGATTTAGCCAATACATTTGACGCGTTTGGTCATGTACGTATCGTGCAGGCAGATACGCTTACCGTGTATGGAGATTACCTGAATTACGACGGAAATACCAAAATGGCTCGTCTCTGGGACAATGTGAAGATGGTCAATAGAAATACAGTTCTCACAACCGATATCCTGTACTACGACCGTGCCGTCAATTTAGCGTTTTACAACACGGGAGGCGTTGTCCAAGATGGTAACAACACGTTGACTTCCATGTGGGGGCAGTATTCGCCGGCAACCAAAACGGCACTTTTTAAGGATCAGGTAAAAATGACAAATCCGGACGCTACGATGACCACAGACACCTTGAAGTACAATACAGACACTTCAGTCGCGGATATTGTAGGAAATTCATTAGTCGTTTACAAAGAAGAAACAGACATTTACAGCCAGCGAGGGTGGTACGATACCAAAAACGATCGTATGATGTTGTTAGACCGATCGCTTGTGGAACAAAATGACGGGAAAACCTTAGTCGGAGATACCATCTTTTACGACAAAAATAAAAAGTATGCCGAAGCCTTTTCCAAAGTAGAATTAAACGACCCGGACCAAAAGGCGACACTTTACGGAAATTTTGTTTCCTACGATGAAATAAAGCAAGTAGGCTTAGCGTCCGACTCTGCACTTTTCGTAGATTGGTCAAGTCGCGATTCCCTGTTCTTGAGCGCAGATACACTTTATTCGATGAAAGATTCGATAGAAACGGACTCGATAGCCTACAATAAACTTCAAGCATTCAAAAACGTACGATTCTTGCGATCGGATGCCCAAGGGATGTGTGATTCATTGATTTACAACACACGTGATTCCATCATGCACTTGCGCGGACTCCCCGTCTTGTGGTCAGACAATAACCAAATGATGGGAAATAAAATGACCGCTTTTACTAAAAATCAAAAGATTGATCGAATTTTAATCGAACAGTCTGCCATCGCCATTCAAAAAGACAGTTTATATTTTTACAACCAGATGTCCGGAAAAGAAGTTACCGCTTATCTGGACGATGGAGAGATGAAACACGTCTACGTAAACGGAAACGCGGAAACAATATATTTTCCGAAAGACGATAAAACCAACGAATACATAGGCGTAAATAAGACAGTCAGCAGCTACGTAAATATGTATTTCAAAGAAAAGAAGATTGATCGAATTGTACTTACCACCGCGTCCAGTGGTGTGATGTATCCAATCAGAGACATGGGTAAAGATGATTTATACCTTCGGAATTTCTATTGGTACGAAAAAGAACGTCCGGGTGTTGTTGATGATTTATTTACTCATTTTGAGCGGGTCGAACCTCCAAAGAGACCCGAAAGCGACAAAAAACCAACTTTTCCGGGTGGAGGTGCTACGAACAATACTCCGTCAACACAACCGCGAACAAATAATCAAAATTCAAACTCGACACGCTCCGGCTCTCCTACGAATCATGGTAGCAATCGAAATTCGACGACACCGATGAATAGAGGAATGATGCAGCTAAATTAATTTTGTGCATTGAGCCTTTCGCGATTCATCGTCCGTAGCGACGGTTCATCCGGTACAAATTCGGGAATTAGTCGTCAATCAAATGCTTGGCTATCAGCCGGTACTCTTTCAGTTTGAACTCCTGCGAATAGGGGATCGTGCAAATCATCAGTTCATCAAACCCGTTGATTTCTCTTTCACGCAACAAAATCCCTTTTACCCGCTCAATACTTCCACGTATGTGCCACGATTTCGATTGTTCGATGTACTCTCTCTCCGCCGATGAAAGTGGAAAGGTTGCGGCTTCATCCGGAGAGAGCCGTTGCTGCTTCCGATTTGTCATCAAGTGCAGACGTGATATGTCTGCCGGAAGTGCTTCATAAGCAGCTTCTTCATCGGTCTCTGCTACCGTTACGAAATAGCAGACCAGCGTTCGGGGAGATTGAAAGAAGGCAGAAGGTCGGAAATTTTTTCGGTAGATTTTGAAAATATCAGGGTCAATCGTTCCGTTAAAGAACTGTACGTAAGCATATCCAACTCCCATTTCTCCAGCTTTAGTGGCACTATTTCCGGTGGATCCGAGCATCCAGGGTTGAACCAACGCGACGTGTCGGGGTTGGGCGATTACATGCACGTATCTTGGATCGTCCGATTTCTTTTCTTCCAAAAAATTCATGGTTTCTTGCATTTTGCCATACAAATCTTGATACATTGTATTTCTTCCTTCGGAAAGCGCGAGAATAGATCGACCGTCGCCACCGGGAGCGCGCCCGCCTCCAAAGTCTATCCGTCCGGGCGCGTAAGCCGATAAAGTTTTAAAAACTTCAGCCATTTTGTAAGGAGAATAATGCATCATCATAGAGCCACCACTTCCAAGTCGAATGTTTTTTGTCAAAGCGACAAAATGCGCCATGGAAATTTCCGGTGCCGAACTCGCCAATTCGCTATTGTGATGCTCCGCAATCCAAAAACGATGATATCTGAGCGTATCGGCTAATACAACACTTTCTCGCATGTTTTCCAACGCCATTTGCGGAGTTTGTCCTTGTGAATAAGGAGCTTGGTCTAAAATGCTTATTTTCATGTGTTTAAAATTTATTTATTTACATTAAGGACACATGGTACACGCCATTAATCCCCCCCTTGTATGTCAAAGTAATTTTCACATGGCTGTTTCATCTTTTTTGAGATTTGTTGGTGGTTGTGGCAGTACGGTTTCTTGAGTTGCCAAAGGTAAGAAATTTAAGCAGAATCATTCAACTGAAAGGCTAAAATTCTGTCAAGTTCATAAGTATAAGGGAAGTTTATCAACCCTATTTTTGGCAAAGCCATGTGTGTATCCCGCTTGAGTAGCACACCCACCACTACCGTAGGTCTGTAAAAAATTCAAAAATACAAATTTCCACAGAAAAGCCATCGATGTCGGGTGTATTTGATCCCGATGCTAAAAGACCTTTGCCGGCAAGAAGATATTGCAAAACGATCCTGTAAAACAAACATACACACAAAAAACCCTTCACAAATTGAATTGTGAAGGGTTTTTGGAAAATAAGACGGCGGCTATCTACTCTCCCACGTTGTCTTGCAGTACCATCGACGTAATCGGGCTTAACTTCTCTGTTCGGAATGGGAAGAGGTGGAACCCCGATGCTAAAACCACCTTAAATGTTGGTTTTTGGTTGTGTTCCTTTTTTTTGCTGTCTGTATCCAACCAATGTTATAAGATTGACAATATAAAAGAAAGAGATA
>JBKEBE010000064.1:0-2594 GCA_047973025.1 Paludibacteraceae bacterium | reverse complement strand
GAGCTGTTCCGCTTTATTTCACGGCTGATAGTTGATTCACTCGTCCCTACTATACGGGCAATTTCTTTTTGTCTTGTCCCTGTTTGAAGCAACGCGGATATTTGGTATCTTTGCTCGCGGGTTAAATGTTTCTTCTTTTTCATAACAATCTAAAGGTAGGAAAAATTTTTCCAAAGTTCTCTCAGTGGGCATGCCCACTGAGAGAACTTCTTTTTCCTCCTAAAAATTGCATTTACTAATTGAACTTACGTAATAGAAAAACTTTAATTTTTATTTTTCATATAGGATTTAAATTGTACTTTTGTGAGAATTTTGATGTTTATCAACTAAAATTCTACATAACAACATCTCTATCACTCACTAAAAGTTTTCATTCATGGACACGATGACACTTTATTGGATCATTTTCATAGCCCTGTTTTTACTTGTCTTTGTAATTGATCTGTACGTTACCGATCACCGGAAAGGTGAGATTTCTGTAAAGACATCATTGAGATGGACTGCGGTCTGGATAAGTATCGCGCTTCTTTTCGGCGCGTCGCTTTTTTTCTTTTTCCCGCAAAACCCTGAATCTACAGGTAATACGGCTCACGTAATGGGAGTAAAATTTATTTCCGGCTACTTGACCGAATATTCCCTCTCGGTTGACAATTTGTTTGTATTCATCATGATATTCTCCATGATGGCGGTAGTGCCACACAACCAGCCCAAACTCTTGAAAATTGGGATTCTGATCTCTATTGTCTTACGGATTCTTTTTATTCTTGTCGGAATGGAATTGGTAGAAAGATTTCACTGGATTATTTACATTTTCGGCGTAATATTAATTTGGACAGCCTACAAAATGGCATTTCAGGATAGTGAGGAGTCGGTGGATCCTAAGAATAATTTTCTTTACAAGACCGCGTCAAAGATTTTTCCGGTTGACCCGGATCCTCATGCGAGAACATTCTTCAGCCGACACAACGGAACTTTATTCATTACTACCAACCTTTTGGTACTCCTTGTCATTGGTTCTACGGACGTTCTTTTCGCGGTCGATTCAATTCCGGCTATCATCGGTGTGATAAAAGAAGGTACGTCAAATGTACTGACACTGGAAGAAGAAAATTTTCTGGCAATAACGTCCAACGTATTTGCCGTCATGGGTTTAATCTCGTTATTCTTTGCTTTGAAAGGCATAATGGGTATGTTCCGCTTCTTAAAACATGGGGTTAGCTTTATCCTGTTTTTTATTGGTGCCAAAATGCTTTTATCCGCTATTCCCGCTGTTGCGGAATTTTTTGGCCGCAACTCTTGGCTATCGCTTACCGTTATTATAGCAACACTCGCATTCTCCATTATACTTTCAAAGTTAATCGCGGAGAAACAGGAAAACGCCGAAGTGCTTAATGAAAACTAAAACCACAAAGACAAAGTAGTCAAATTCTGATCGCGGAATCATGCAAGAAAATTTAACTCCACCAAGCCAAACGACAAAAGCCCAAAATCCGATATTGGATTGGTTTATTCGTCTGATCAAAGGTGTATTTATCGGTATCGGTTTTATCCTACCGGGACTTTCGGGTGGCGTATTAGCTGTTATTTTAGGGATATATGATCGTATTTTAGCATTTTTGGCTAATCTAAAAAAAGATTTTGTAAAAAATATATTGTTCTTTATTCCTGTCGGGATAGGATTGATCATAGGTGTTTTCCTTTTTTCTATAGTCGTGGAGAAGGCTTTTGGTAAATACGCCGCTCAATTTGTCTGTCTGTTCGTAGGATTTGTTATCGGAACTTTTCCATCCCTGTACAAAACTGCCAGCAAAAACGGTCGAAAAACCAAAGATGTCGTTATAATGTTGATTTCGGCGGTGGCTATTTTTGCCCTGATGATGATTGGAGAGAAGCAGTTGACCGAAGTGGCACCATCCATATTTGCTTGGTTTGGATCGGGCGCACTAATCGGGTTAGGATTGATTGTCCCCGGTATGAGTCCTTCAAATTTTCTGATTTATTTCGGGTTGTATGATAAAATGGCAACAGGAATTAAAACCGGCGATTGGACGGTTGTTATCCCGCTTTTGCTTGGAGCCGTTATCTGCGTGATTCTTTTTGCAAAAATTGCCGCTTATCTTTTTAAGAAATACTACGGTGGCATGTATCACTTCATACTGGGAATGGTCATCGGCTCGTCTGTTGCTATTTTTCCCGCCATCGTTTTCCCTGCTTTCAGCAGTGAAGGATTGGCTTCGTCCGGATTAACTTTTGGAGGCTCTCTACTTTTCTGCTTGGTGCTTTTGGTTGTCGGGACGATTGGTTCCTATCTATTCAGCAAGGTAGAAGAAAAATACCCTCGAGAAGAATTATTTTGACCGGTAATTTTACGAGACGCGAAGCGTCATCTGAATTTACATTAAAACTCGAACTAAAAAAACATTAAATATTTAACAAATGGAATTTTCCGACTTGATGCCCGCAATAGCGGGAATGACCTGGAAGCACCTGGTAATGATTACAGTGGGGTTTACCCTTATTTTTTTAGCCATCAAAAAGCAGTATGAACCGACACTGCTCTTGCCGATGGGATTTGGTGCTATTTTAGCCAATAT
>JBKEBE010000156.1:0-19487 GCA_047973025.1 Paludibacteraceae bacterium | reverse complement strand
TCATTGCCGAAAGCAAAACAGTCGAAAACCCAAAGCCGGGGATGAAACCCAAAAAGGTTGGGCACCTGAAGATGACCGTTATAGACCACCTGAAAGCCGATACAATTACAAAGAATGTCAAAGAGCAAGTAGAACAAACGGCAGATATTATCTCCGATGATTCTACTTCTTACACAAAACCGGAAGGACATGTCCATTCACACGAAGCATCAGTGGTCGCTCCGGAAGAATTGCCAAAAGTCCTTCCTTGGCTCCATACCGCTATCAGCAACGCTAAAAGGCAACTGCTGGGCGTATATTACAAAGTTAAACCCGAATGTTTACAATACTACCTCAATCAATTCTGTTATAAATTCAACAGGCGATATTTTGGTGAAAAACAGTTTGACAGATTATTAATCACCGCTGTCAGCTATCCGCCTGACTTCAAATCAAGAATTTACAATAGGAAGAATTGCGGATAATCATATTAAATTTTTTTTGATTTTTTTCATTACCATATAAATAGAATTTGATACAGCCAAGACATGAGAATCCACTTCAAAATACCTTATTTTACACGTTGGGGACAACGTATATTCGTAACCGGAAATATCCCCGAACTTGGGAACGATGATTTTCGGAAAGCATTTCCATTAACTTTTCAAGGACACGAAGATTGGATTGGCGATTTAGAATGTAGTGTCGATAAAAATCAGATTATCAGCTATACGTACTTAATCTTGAATGAAGAAAGCGGTCGATTTATCGAAGAGTGGGGCAACGACCGAACCGTCGAAATCTTGGACGATACGCTTGAACACTATTTCTGTTTTGACCGATGGAACTCGTCCGGAAGCATCGAAAACGTTTTTATGAGTTCTCCGTTTCAGGAAGTGCTTTTGAAAGATGACGCGAAAACGATTCAACCCCAAAAAAAGAAAAAAATATCGCATGTTTTTCAAGTAAAAGCACCTTTTGTAAAAGCCGGACAAGTCGTTTGTATCATTGGAAATTGCAAAGAACTGGGTGGTTGGAAAGTAACCAAACCTGTGCTCATGACCAAGTCGGGTAACGCGTGGAAAGCGCAGATATGGATAAGCACAGAAAACGAAATACATTACAAGTATGGCGTTTTTGACGAAAATGCCGATCAATTTCTTTTCTTTGAAGAAGGACCGGATCGGTTTGCCGCGTCTATCGGCTCAAAATCGCTCGTTCAAGCAAACGACGGCTTCCTGAGAATGGATAATCAATCGTGGAAAGGGGCAGGAGTGGGACTTCCTGTCTTCAGTATCCGTACCAGACACAGTTTTGGTGCCGGGGATTTCGGAGATTTAAAGTTATTGGTCGATTGGGCGGAGAAAGTGGGCTTGAAACTGATTCAACTTCTACCCTTGAACGATACGAACGGTACTCATACCGACTTGGATGTGCTTCCTTACGCCGCTATTTCGGCATTCGCGCTAAACCCGCTCTACCTTAATCTCCCGGCTATGGGAAAACTCCCGGAAAATAATTCTATTCAAACGCAATATTTACCCAAACAGGCAGAACTGAATGCAAAGCCGTTGGTATCCTATCTGGAAGTGGTTAATTTCAAAATCGAATATGCACGTCAGTTATATAAAGTACAGAAAAGAGTTTTTTTGAAAGACCCTGCTTATTTGGCTTATTTCGAAAAAAATAGATTTTGGCTGATACCCTACGCCGCCTACTGCGTGCTTAGAGATAAATATGGGACAAATGATTACCGGCAATGGAAAGACTACGCCACCTTTGACGAAGCGAAGATCAACGAATTTTCATCCGAATCCAAATCGCATTTTGATGAAATAGCCGTCCATTATTTTGTACAGTATCATCTTCATCTTCAGTTGTCCTGCTCTGCAAAGTATGCGCATGAGCGTGGTGTAATACTAAAGGGAGACATCCCGATAGGTGTAAATAAAAATAGTGTGGACACGTGGGTGCGTCCGGAGTTGTTTCATATGGACATGAATGCGGGTGCTCCACCGGACATGTTTGCCGTAAAAGGTCAAAATTGGGGACTTCCCACCTACAACTGGGAAGTGATGAAACAGAATAATTTTGACTGGTGGAAAAAACGGTTCGAACAGATGGCAGATTATTTTGATACGTTCCGGATTGATCACATACTTGGTTTTTTCCGTATTTGGCAAATTCCGACTGCTCAAGAAGATGGAATCATGGGACATCTAAATCCTTCTATACCCATATATGTCAATGAGTTTGCCGAGAAAGGAATTTGGTTTGACTACACCCGTTTCTGCAAGCCTTACATAACGGATCAGATTCTTTGGGATTGGTTCGGTAATGATGCTGCGTGGGTAAAAACAAATTGTCTCCGGATTGAAGACGGGTGGGTTTTACGCTTGAAAGAACCTTTCACGAGTCAGCATTATGTCGAGCAACTGTATGTCGACGGGAAAATCAGTGAAAAAATAAAATGGGGGCTGTTTGATATTATTTCCAATGTTTTATTCTTCGAAGTGGAAGGGTCTAACGGAATGCAGTATTACCCACGCTACGGAATGCACCGCTTGCGCACTTATCAAGAGCTGGATGAGCATACTAAAAGAGGATTGGACGAACTTTATATACATTATTACTACCATCGGCAGGATGCAAACTGGTATCAGTCGGGTATGGACAAACTGCCGGCATTGAAGCGGGCTACGAATATGATGATTTGTGGCGAAGATTTGGGTATGATGACGCAGTGCGTAACGGATGTGATGAAAGAACTCGGCATACTGAGCCTTGAGGTGCAACGTGCACCAAAAAGTAATAAATTGGAATTTGCACACCCGAACAATGCGCCTTATTTGTCAGTGGTAACTCCTTCTACGCACGATATGAGTACAATACGCGGTTGGTGGGAAGAAGACCGAAGCGTAACACAAAGATTTTACAACCAACAGCTCGGACATTGGGGTGAAGCACCTTATTTCTGCGAATGGTGGATAAGTCGCGACGTGGTATTACAGCATTTATATTCTCCGGCAATGTGGTCTGTTTTTCAGATGCAGGACTTGCTGGGTATCTCGCCAAAGCTCCGCCGGGAAAATCCGCATGACGAACGAATCAATGTTCCATCCAACTCAAAGCACAGCTGGCGATACCGGATGCACATTCATGTGGAAGACCTGCTCGATGAAAACGAGTTTAACGACGAATTGCGGAACTTTATCAGGCAGGCGGGACGTTGAATCCTTCTCCTGTGATCAAAAGATAAAAACACATCTGAACAACAGGGATGTGAAATATTTTGCGTAGTAGAACAAAATTTATAGTCTTGCTATTTATTCAGCGATTAAATCATTAATACCTACTCTTTTATTGTCTTTTTAAATTCAAAAGTTTTATTGTTTTCAAATTTAATAAAATACTTACCCTGTACCCAATATAACGTGTTGATGGATACAGACCGAACAAAATCTCCCTTCCACATACCATTGATCCGGAATCGTTTCTTGCCGATAGTAATCAGGTCCGCGAGATTTTAGGAACGAGTACAAAATCCACCAAATTTAGGTGCGTGTTTTCATGTTTGTTCAATCCATCAAAAACAATTAATTTTGCACTCTTAAAAAAACACTATCCCATTAAAAAAAGAATAAAAATCGTTTGTTTTGAGTTCGAAGGCTTTTTGTGGGGTAGAGGCTTTTCTTATGCAAAAATTTTTACAGGATAAAATATTCAAAATCGTTTCGGAAACGGCGGATGAAATGCAAGTGGAGACCTACGTTATTGGTGGATTTGTTCGCGATTTGTACCTTCGTCGCCCGTCCAAAGACATTGACATCGTTACGGTAGGTAGTGGGATTGAACTGGCGAAGAAAGTCCACGAAAAATTAGGCAAAAAAGCCAAATTCACGTTTTTCAAAACGTATGGAACGGCTCAAATCAAAACACACGATTGGGAAGTCGAATTTGTCGGTGCCCGCAAAGAATCGTATCGTTCCGATTCCCGCAATCCGATAGTGGAAGACGGCACGCTGGAAGATGACCAAAACCGGCGCGATTTTACGATTAATGCGTTGGCGCTTTGCTTGAATAAGGAGCGTTATGGCGAATTAGTTGACCCATTCAACGGATTGGAAGACTTGAAAAATTTTGTAATTCGCACACCATTGAATCCGGACATTACATTCTCCGATGATCCGCTCCGAATGATGCGTGGTATTCGTTTTGCAACACAGCTGCGTTTTTTTTTGGAAGAAGATACCTTTGATGCCATCGCCCGCAACAAAGAACGGATAAAGATTATTACCAAAGAGCGAATTGCTGATGAATTGAATAAAATCATTCTTTCCGCCAAACCATCTGTTGGTTTTATTCTGTTGGAAAAAACAGGACTATTAGAATATATTTTCCCCGAACTGTTGGCGTTGAAAGGTGCTGAAACACGAGATGGAGTAGGACATAAAGATAATTTCTACCATACGTTGGCTGTATTGGACGACCTTTCGACGAAGACCGATAACCTCTGGCTTCGCTGGTCGGCGCTCCTGCATGATATTGGTAAGCCGCGTTCCAAGAAATTTGACCCGAAGTTGGGTTGGACTTTTCACAACCACAACTTTATCGGGGAGAAAATGGTGTCGGAGATTTTCCGGAAAATGAAACTGCCTACCAACGAGAAGATGAAATACGTACAGAAGTTGGTTGGACTACACATGCGTCCCATCGTCCTGAGCGAAGACGAAGTAACCGATTCTGCCGTTCGTCGCTTGCTCTTTGAAGCCGGAGACGATATAGATGATTTGATGTTGCTTTGCAACGCGGACATCACGTCTAAAAATCAGGAGAAAGTGCGCCGATATCGTCAGAATTTCCAACTCGTAAGTCAAAAGTTGAAAGATATTGAAGAAAAAGACCGTGTTCGTAATTTTCAGCCACCGATTGACGGACTTGAAATTATGCGGACATTCGATTTACCCGCATGTAATGCTATTGGTGAGATCAAAATAAAGATTAAAGACGCCATTCTGGACGGAATTATTCCGAATGAATACGAAGCGGCTAAAGCGTACATGCTGAAAATAGCACCGGACATTATCAACAATCAACAGTCAAAAAAATAGTCTATTGTGAGAAAAATATCTAATTCAATCGACTCTTCATCCATCGATCAAAATCCTTTGTTGGATGATTCTGGGAGCTTCTCATTCATTGGAGCCGGAAGGGTGGGAACAGCCTTGGGTGTCTATTTTAGAGAGAAAGGATTCAAGATACAAGGTTATTTTAGCAGAACGTCTGAAAGTGCCGGAAACGCCTCGCTACTTACCGATTCTCAATGCTATCCCAACATAGAAAAATTAGTCGCCGATAGTCAAATTATCTGGATAACCACCCCTGATGACGCGATTGAATCGGTTGCAATGCAGCTATCAAATTACGATATAACTGAAAAAAAAATGTTTATACATGTTAGTGGATTGAAAACATCTGACGCACTGGATTGTTTAAAGAAGCAAGGGCATCGCGTTTGTTCCGCTCATCCTTTGTTGGCTTTTGGCAATACGCGAAACGCGGTAAAGATGCTGCAAAATACTACTTTTTTTCTTGAAGGAGACGAACCGGATTTGAATGTGTTTCAGAGTGTACTAAGTAAAATCGGAAATAAATTCTTCAAAATAGATAAACGGCAAAAACCGATTTATCACACCGGTGCAGTAATTATTTCTAACTATTTGGTAACGCTCTACGATGCGACAGACCGCATTTTTGATATAGCAGACATTGAAAAGACCGTGATAAAGGAAGCAACGAATGTATTGATAGAAAGCGTACTTGAAAATTTGAAAACGAAAAGCACCAAAGAGGCGCTTACCGGACCGATAAAACGGAACGATATGGAAACTGTAAAAAAACATCTCGAGATATTAGAAAAAGAATTACCCGAATTAGCAGAACTATACAAAGCCTTAGGAAACGCGACCATGAATATGATTGGCGACTATCGGCTTAAAGATACGTTGAACTGATGGAAAAGAAAATAACCGTAAAAACGTTTCAGCAATTCAAATCGGAAGGGCGAAAAATTACCATGCTGACGGCGTATGATTATTCGATGGCAAAGTTGGTCAGTGGAGCCGGAATTGATTCCATACTTGTAGGCGATTCGTTGGGAATGGTCATGCAGGGGCATAGCTCCACACTTCCCGTAACCGTTGACGATATCATTTACCATACCAAAATGGTCGTGAAGGCTAATCGTAATTCATTGGTAATAAGTGATATGCCGTTTCTTTCTTATCATGTTTCGGTAGAAGATGCTGTTCGCAATGCGGGCAGGATTGTAAAGGAAAGCGGAGCTGAAGCGGTAAAGATAGAAGGTGGTCGAAATGCAATCAAGCAGATAAAAGCCGTGATAGAAGCGCAGATTCCGGTCATGGGGCATTTGGGATTGACACCCCAGTCGGTCAACGCTTTCGGTGGCTTCAAAGTACAAGGGCGAGAAGCCGAAGATGCAAAGCGAATCATGGAAGACGCGCTTGCACTCGAAGAAGCCGGTGTTTTTGCCATTACGCTCGAAGGCGTGCCGGAAGGACTTGCAAAGGATATCTCCGAGAAATTGTACATCCCCGTTATCGGCATTGGCGCGGGGAAGCACACCGACGGACAGGTACTCGTGTTACAGGATATGCTGGGGATGTTCAACGATTTCGTACCTAAATTTGTTAAACAATATGCGGATCTGAATACGATAATTACCAACGCTGTAAAAGATTACATCCGAGAAGTGCAAAACGGCGATTTTCCGGCAGAAAAACATACATACCAATAAAAAAATGGTTATTACCACGATAAAAGAGTTGCGAACTTACTTGTACGAACAACGTTCAATGGGTAAATCGGTTGGGCTGGTTCCCACGATGGGATTTTTGCACGAAGGACATTTATCCCTTATCCGCAGAGCAAAACAGGAAAATGAAACTGTGGTGATGAGTGATTTTGTTAACCCTACGCAGTTTGCACCCGGAGAAGATTTTGAATCCTATCCGCGCAATATTGAGAGAGATACCGAAATGGCTGAAAGTGCCGGTGCCGACATTGTTTTTTTCCCTTCGGTAAAGGAAATGTACCCGACAGGGAGTTCTACTTTTGTGGAAGTAGAGGGTGATATAACCCGCGTTCTTTGCGGAGCTTCCCGTCCCACGCATTTTCGTGGAGTAACGACCATTGTAAACATGCTTTTTAATATTGTTCAACCGGACAAAGCCTATTTTGGACAGAAGGACGCGCAACAGGCAGCCGTGTTGATGAAGATGGTGCAGGATACGCGCCAGCCGGTTGATTTGATTATTTGCCCCATTGTACGGGAAAGTGACGGTTTGGCAATGAGTTCGCGAAATATCTATTTGTCGGCAGAAGAACGCAAACAAGCAGTTGTGCTTTCACAAGCACTAAAAACTGCTACTGAAGCATTTGCCGGCGGAGAAAAAAATACGAGAAAATTAGAACAGCTTGTTATCCAAAAAATTAAAGAAGAACCGCTTGCAAACATTGATTATGTCAGTATTTATGATTATCCTTCGCTAAAGGAGATAGATTTTATACAGGACAGAGCGCTGGTGGCTGTAGCGGTAAAATTTGGTAAAACAAGATTAATCGATAATTGCTTAATCGGCTGACAACACGAACTCGCAATTCATAATTCATAATTCATAATTCGTAATTCATAATTCGTAATTCATAATTCATAATTCATAATTCATAATTCATAATTCATAATTCATAATTCATAATTCATAATTCATAATTCATAATTCATAATTAAAAACATACATGTTACTTACTATGCTCAAAGCCAAGTTGCACGGCGCGACAGTAACCGATGCCAACTTAAATTACAAAGGAAGCATTACCATAGACAAAGAAGTGCTGGAACAGTCCGGGATTTTAGTCTATGAGAAAGTTCAGATAGTCAACAATAACAACGGCGCACGATTCGAAACCTATGTTATTGAAGGCGAAAGAGGTAGCGGGGTCTTTTGTCTGAATGGCGCCGCCGCTCGCTTGGTACAGCCCGGAGATAAAATTATCGTGATGGCTTATGTGCAGATGACCCCTGAAGAGGCGCAGACTTTCAAGCCCAATCTCTTTTTGATGGACGGCAATAACAAAATTCTTGCCATCTATTAAACAAGCATGATTCGGATAGCCATTACAGCGGGCGGTACCGGCGAACAAATTGATGGAATCCGCCGGATTACGAATTTGAGCACAGGTTCGTTAGGTTGGTATTGTCTCGAAGCTGTTATCCAGTATTTTAAACGAGAATCCGGTACAGATTTCCACGTCGATTATATCCACGCGGAAAATGCCGTTATCCGTTCTTTGCAGGATACCGAAAATCGGCAAGTAACATTCTACCCTGTAACAGACGCGGTAAGTGTCCATGAAGCGGTTGATGACCTTACGCGAAAAAATAAGGTCGATTATTTTATACACGCCATGGCTATCTCAGATTTCACGTTCAGCTATGCCGTAGCTATTACCCGGATCGCGGAAGAAATTGAAGCGTTGCAAAAAATAGGGGGATTTAGTGACGATGACGTGTCGGAAGTCCTTATAAATCCGCGAACTCGTTTTTCAGACAACGAGAAAATTCCATCCGACGACGATATTATACTGGGGTTGAAACGGACTGAAAAAGTGATACCGGTCATCAAAAGGAACAATCCCGAAACGTTTCTGGTCGGATTCAAACTCCTGAACGATGTGGATGAACATAAACTGATAGAAGCAGCAAATAAACTTACGGAAAAGAACGGCTGTGACTTGGTTTTCGCGAATATGGTCTCCGCTATCAGCGAGTCCAGCCATCGAGGTATTTTAATACAAAACGGGAGAATTGTTGCCAGACCCGAAGGTAAAAAACAAATAGCCGAAACGATTGTAGAAACAATGGTTGAATTACATAGGAGTAGTCACAGCTAAGAATCACGCTCAATTTTTTTTAATCATGAAAACAGTAGTCGTAGGAGTTTCGGGCGGGATAGCCTGCTATAAAGCCGTAGAAGTTGTCAATCAGCTGAAAAAAGACGGTTTTAACGTAGAGGTCATCATGACCAAGTCGGCTCAGGAATTTGTTACGCCGCTTACCTTTAGGACGATGTCACACAATCCGGTAGTTACCGATATGTTTGATCCTGTGCATGAATGGGATACGAAGCACATTGACTTAGCCAAAGCTGCCGATGTGTTTGTCATTGTTCCGGCTACCGCCAATATTATCGGTAAAATAGCATCCGGAATCGCGGACGATATGCTTACCACCACGGTTATGGCAGCCCGAAGCCCGGTACTTATTTTTCCCGCCATGAACACTTTCATGTACGAAAATCCAATCTTACAAGACAATATCAACAAACTGAAAGGCTATGGATACCACGTTTTTGATACGGATTCGGGCGAATTAGCCTGTGGCGATGTAGGAACAGGCAAGTTGATGGACCGGCAACAGATTGTGGAAGAAATTGAAAGATTTCTGTAAGTTTACGCAAATTTTTCTGTCCGGCACTCGGGTTGGAAATTTTAGTATTTTCAATCCATCACTTTCAAAACATACACACCTTTCTGAAAATCATACGGGTCAATGGATACGGAATTTCTTTCGACTTGTAGTGTACTACACAATTGTCCCGTGATTGAATACACATTTACGCTTCTCGTGTTCAAACTTTTCTCAAGATTCAACGGCACCTTTATCGGCAAATAGCCGTGAATGAAGATTTTCAAGATTTTCGGATTGTTGGCGGTTTTTACATCCGCTAAACTTGTAATGTCCAAATGGTCGTAAGCCGTTTGGAAGTTAGGAATACCGTATCCCATCTGTGTAGTAGGAGTTTGGTATAGATGTCCACTTTGAAACATAAGTGTTCGTAGCTCGTCAAGTGAATGCCCTTGCATTTTGACTTTGGCGGCTTGAAGAAAACATGCTGTCATTCCGGCTAAAATGGGACAAGAAAAAGATGTTCCGTTTGTGTAGATAGTACTTCCGGAAGAAGCGACCAAAGCTGAACTACTACCAATGGCACATAGTTCGGGCTTTACCCTGCCATCGGGTGTTGCCCCGAAGGACGAAAAGGAAGAAGCAATACTGTCTCTTGCCACTGCTCCGACAGTTATCACTCCTTGCGCGTCAGCCGGTACGTTTATGTAATGCCAACTCTTATTCCCTTCATTGCCGGCAGAGTTAAGTACCAGGATTCCTTTGCTGTAAGCTATGTTGGCGGCGATGCTCGCTCGCGCCGTATTACCGTCAAGGTCGTTGTAGGAATAGTCCATGCCCGGATCATCAAATGTGGTATAACCCAATGAAGTGGTCGCCAAGTCCACCCCCGCGCTGTCGGCATATTCAATCCCCGAAATCCAAAAATCCGGCTCACACAAATATTCGCCGATTGCGGCTTCAGTTCTGATTAGCAGGTAGGATGCTTTTGGGGCTGTACCAACATGAGTGCCATTCATCTCGGTCGCCAACGAAGATAGGACGAGTGCGCCGTGTCCGTCTTCCGCAAAGATATTCGAAGCCGGATTCACAAAATCTTTCGTGCCGAGTAATCTGCCGTCTTGTCTCATCAGTTGGAATGCCGGATTTGTATCCGCACCATAGAAACCCGCGTCCAAAACAGCGATGTGGATATTTTCGCCGAGATAACCGTTCTCATGAAGAATCCTTCCGTTTAATTGGTTTATTTGGTCAAATGCCACTCCGTAGTCATAGTAGGTGTTGCGAACTTTGCTTGGGCTCGTGAGTGCCAAAGGATGTTCATGTGTCCGTCCCGTGAATTGAACCGACTGCACAAAAGGTAAATTGGAGATAGGAGTTATGGACGAGGAATCGTTAGTTATAACCGTAATGCCGTTCAGCCATTTTGTGGTACAATGTATATATAAGCCATTGCTTTCTATCGCAGAGATATACTGCGGATTGACCGGCAAATCGGTGCTGTCAATCGGCACGTTGTAGTAAGCTCTTCGCTCAATGGCTCTGGCAGACAGGTATTCCGAAGGATTACTCAACGAATAAGGAGAGTTGTTTTTATCGCTCAACTGTACGTAAAAATAGTATCCGACCGCGTTCCCTGTAAGTTGAGATAAAATGAATATTAAGAATAAAGCTGTTTTTTTCATTTTTGCTCAAAGATTGAATTGCAAAGGTAACGGTTTTAGCGGATTTTGATCCATAAGACAGTTAAATTGTGTTAATAATTTGATCGGAGTAGATTGGTGTTACGAAAATTTCGTAGATTTGCGATGTTTTCGTAAATAGTTGATTTCAAAAAGAAAAAATGATAATAATGGAAAAACTAACACATCAAGAAGAAGAAATCATGCTGATTATTTGGCAAAATGAACCGGGATTTATAAAAGACTTTATCGAACAAATGGATGAACCCCGTCCGCCATACACGACTGTGGCGTCCATCGTTAAGAATTTGGAGCGAAAAGGGTATGTGTCGTCTAAAAAATATGGAAATACCTATGAATACAAAGCGCGGATTAAAGAAAAAGATTACAAGAAGAAATTTGTGTCGAATGTAGTGAAAAATTATTTTGAAAATTCGTACAAGGAGATGGTCAGCTTCTTTGCGGAGACTCAAAAAATCTCGGCTGAAGAGTTGCAAGAAATCATAAAACTGATTGAGAAGAAATAAGCAAGATGACGCTTACTGAGCAATATTCACTCCCTTAAACCAGCCATGTCATGTTAATTTATCTTATTAAAGTAAATGTTTCGTTAATCGTATTTTACTTGTGTTACAAGTTGTTTTTTCAGCGAGACACGTTTTGGACATTTCGGCGTATCTATCTGTTGATAAGCATACTGTTCTCATTTCTTTACCCGCTGATTTCCGTAGAAGGATGGATAAAAAAACAAGAACCCATCATATCGGCTATTTCGTCCATCCAATTGAACGAATTTGTCTTTTCGCCAAATGGGTTAGGTCAAACCGACTTTTTTACCCTTGAAAATGTGTTATGGGTGTTGTATGGAAGTGTCGCGCTATTCTTGTTTTGGCAGACTTGCATACAGTTATTTTCCATTCTAAGCAGAAGAATGAAAGGCTCCAAAGAGATACTTAAAGGGGTTGAAATTATCCGAATGGATGAAAAAATAACGCCATTCTCTTTTTTTAAATGGATTTTTATCAATCCGGCACTTCATGCGCAATATGAAATGGAAGAAATTTTAGAACACGAGAAGACCCACGTTCGTCAGTGGCACTCGCTGGATGTGATTATGGGACGGTTGCAATCTATCGTGTGCTGGTTCAATCCGGCTGTATGGCTCATACAACATGAGATTCGAAATAACTTGGAGTTTTTAGCAGACAACCAAGTAATCAAATCAGGCTATGAACCCAAGAAATACCAATATCACTTGTTAAGTCTTGCTTACGAACCTGCAGATAGTAAGTTGGGCAATCAATTTAATGTTTCACCTTTAAAAAAAAGAATCAGAATGATGAACTCAAAAAGAACGAAAAAGGCGGGATTGTTCAAATATGGGATAATTATCCCGATTACACTCTCCATACTTGCTTTGAGCGGTATGCAGGAAGTATTAGCTTCCATGCAAAATACAACAGAAATAGCACCACCGACAAAACAAAAGAAAGTGGCTGAAAGCACCAATAAAAAAGGCGTAGATTTTATTTCGCTTCAGAAGATTGACAAAAATCAAACAACTACTCCGAATTCCGATCCTGAAAAAAGTGCGGTAGTCGAAGATGGTGTGAAAGTATATGAAATAGTTGATGTGCCACCTGAATTTCCCGGAGGAGAAAGCACCATGTACGAATTTTTAGCCAACAATATCCAATATCCGGAAGAAGCTCAAAAAGAGCAAGTTGAAGGGCGGGTAACGGTACAGTTTATCGTAAATACAGATGGAAAAGCAATATCCCCCAAGATTGTCAGAGGAATAAATCCGTTGCTTGACGCAGAAGCTATTCGGGTAATCAATTCGATGCCTCAGTGGACACCCGGCAAACTAAAAGGCAAGGTCGCAAGTGTACGCTATACATTGCCGATTGCTTTCAAAATACCGAAAGATGAGTACAAAGCCGAGAAGCAAGAGATGAGAATTCCTGAAGGCATCTTAATCATTCTGGATGGAGAAGCTGTTTCGAATGACAAAATGAATCAGATAGCTCCAAACGACATTGAAAGTATATCGGTGTTGAAGGATAAGTCTGCTACGGAACTATATGGGGAAAAAGGAAAAAAAGGTGTCATTGTGATTACGACCAAAAAATAGTTTTCTCTCGTTTACATTTTCTTCTAAGGAGAGTTCGGAGTTTTCCGGATGCTTCTTTCTCTCGAATAAGAAACTGCCCGGCGTTGAAATAACGGAGAGTGGGAGTATCAAATACAAAGGCGAGCCCATCAACAAATTCTACATCGAAGGACTTGATTTGTTGGAGACTCGGTACGGAATCGCTACAAACAACGTTCCGGCAGGGGACCGTCCCGACCTTACGAGTCAACAAGTAAGGAATGCTATCGAACAAACAGCTCGTAAAGTAGGATGAGATTACAAGTGCCGTTTTCTGTTAAAAGTGTTAAAAAAAAGTTTTTGATGACACGTTTTGTCATTTTTCTTTATCCTATTTAAAAGAAAATTTAGTTACTATCATTTTTCGTAGCTATAGTAAGATGGATTTTTTTGACGGTGTTTAGCAGAAAACACTACATGGATAACGAATACTTTTTGATAATCAATGGAAAGTAATTCAATATTGTATTTTCAAACAAATTTTATTTAGAGAGTTACTCTATTTATCGACTTCTAATACGTTCCGAATCTATGAAAACAACCACCACTCCACCAAAAACGCTTCGCGGATACTCAAACGTATCTGCTCCGAAAGACTTACTTACTCAAATTGAATACCTTTCTTTTAGACAGTATGCTTATTTACTAACAGAGCAAACTATTCGGTAGTCAATTCGCTCTTTAGTCGCAAAATAAATCAAATAGAATCCGAAAGTTCCTATTTCTAATTCACATAAGTAATAAATCCATAACTATGACAAAGATTAAATTTATTATCATGGTTTTCATGTTTTTAACTTTAAAATTAGTGGGACAGGTTGATGAAGGGACATCGTATAAGTTCCCTATTAAACCTAATTCAAAGGAATGGAAGAGCATTTCATCGAGTAAAGAAATGCTGTCTGTCTGTCAAATACCTGAAGATATCTTACAAGGTATGAATACGGTTGATTTGTTACAGACATGCTTAACCTACCCATTAAAAGGAAATGTATATGCTTATTCTAACATCAAAGAAGGAATTGAGCACATATCTCGGCAATTCAATGGTTTTAGAGAGTTGCTTTTAAGAAAAGACAATTTTCGACATTTAAGGTTAAAATTTGAACAAAGTAGATGCAATCTACACGACAATTTGTTTTCTGATAAGAACTTAGTTGAAAAAGGAGAAATAATGTTAGATATTGCCCTTATCGAATCTTTTTTGTCTTTTGATTCCGTACTGAAAAATTCAGATTACAATCAAAAAAAACAACTAGCCGAAGTTACAGAAAAAATGCTTACTTACAAATTACAAAATAAAGATAAATTTGGACTTTTATCAATAACTTCGACTTCTTTTTTGCTGGGAAAAACAATGCAAAAGATGAATCGATATACAAACGAGATGGAAAATACAACAAAGTTTTTAGACAACAACATTATGGTTAACGACACTATCCTTGAAGAAATAATACACACCTTTAAAAACGCTAAATTATGAAACAGGTTATTTTTTTTGTAGTACTGACAATTTTCGTATTTAGTTGCAGTGATAATAAGGGAGTCAATGACGAGATTTCTATTAGTATATGCGGAAATATCTCGCCGGATTGGGTAATCGCCGAAATAAACTCAATAGTACAACCTACAGAACCAAATCATCGTCCGGTATCTGTTTATGATACTATTTTAGATAATACAACTTATGTGTTAATTACAGATTTAACGAACGATGCCCATGCTTATACACTCCGTTTTTTCTCGTGTTCCGGGGAATCTATCCGCTTTGAGTCTGAAAAATACAATGTATTACGACAAAGGTACAATGAAAACCGAGAAGCATTTACACTTTTATGGACTAATCAATACAATAAATAGAGTTATTTATGAAAACTAAATCCTATATCATTACCTGCGGAACCATATTGATAAATACATATATGTCTTCTCAGGTTTACACACCTAATGGAAGTTTAGTTCTCGATACCGAAGTTAGGTCTGAACAACTGACTTCTTATGACATCGCCTATATGATGCAATTTATGGCATCTTTATATCCGGATGCAACGGTTATTGGTAATCCTACTAGCACTTATAATTGTCACGCTTATGCTTGGCACATGAGTGAAAGCAATGCTACACCTGTATGGATGGGGGTAACTACTAACCCTACACCAATTTACTGGAATGATGGAAGTTATGATGAAACAACCGAGAGAAATAATGGTTTAAAAGTTTCTTATGACAATCCACCCTACGATGGTAGTGGCATGGATAATCATTCCGCAATAACCACTTCGGAAGAAGGAGTTTTTATTTCAAAATGGGGAGCATATCCATTGATAAAACATGCAAAAGATTACACTCCTTACACCTATTCCGCCCTTCATTATTACAAAAAAAATATTTCTCCCCGTATTTCCGGTCCTACGACAATCTGCACTCAAGCCAAATACACTATTGAGAACCTGCCAGCCGGAGCAACAGTAGTATGGAGCGCGAGTAACAACTACATCACATTAGTATGGGCAAACAACGAGACAGCCGTATTCCAAAAAAACGGTGTTTGGAATTCTTCTATTCTTGCAACCATATACATCAACGGAACTCAACTTACACTTTCTCCTTTCGAAATTGTTGTTGATAGACCCGTTATGACCATTCTGGATTCGTCATCGCCCAACGTGCAAGTAGAACATCCTGAATGTTGCGCTACGGCATATCTTAGCGGATATTATGACGAAGCCTATGTCGATTTGGCAATTGTCGGACTAGACAATCTCAGTATTTCAAATTTTGATGTGGAGAACAATAACAGTATTTTTAGTGTACATAGAGATTCTCGCGGAGTAAGCATTGTAAGCCGTACCAATCAGGGTTCCGGCTGTTTCAAAATTCATCCCAAAAACGAATGCGGATACGGTCAACCTATTTCAGCCTGCGTCGAAATTGGAACCGATGGATACTTCTCACTTACGCCCAATCCCGCTTCGTCCGTTGTTACACTCCGGCTTACCAAAGCGGATACCAAAAGCCCAAAGAATATAGTGTCCCGAAAATCCAACCGGTACGAAATTCAACTCCGGAGTACTTTTGGACTTATAAAAACCATACAGACCGACCAATCCGAAGTGCAAATTCCGATTAACGGATTAGCAAAAGGGGTGTATTACGTACATGTCATCAGAAGTGGGAATGTAGAAAAAAAGAAACTGATTGTTGAATGAAAATCTTCTTTAACCCAATACAATCAAAATCCAGAATCATGAAAATAGTAAAAATTTTATTTTCATCAATCACGATGTTTCTCCTAATAGTAGGAATGGGGTGTGAAAAAGAAAATAATAAGAAATTAATATTGCCAATGGATGACGTTTCAAACCAGATAAATAGTTTCTTTGAGACCAATTTACCAACCATTGCCGAGTCTGAATGTTTTTTTAAGTCAAAGAATGGAGATGTCTATTATTTGATTAATAATAAAAACGAGTTGAGCGATATTTTTTTATGTAATTCAAGTCTTCCGGACATTAATTTTAGCGAATGTTCATTAATAATCGGACAAAAAAATTTTACAAGTTCATTCTATAAAGTTATAGAGCAAAATATTACCGAGTCTGACAAGTGGTTAGATCTTAATATTTATGTCAGATTACTGTCTGATACAAGCTGGCCTTCATTTAGTAAAATGTATTACTGGGGTGTTTATCCAAAACTTTCTTCGAAAAAGATTAATGTTAATGTGACAATAAAATGAGTGAAAATTATGAAGAAGATATTGTTTGTTTACTTGCTCTGCATATGTCAAATAGGTGTATCGCAGACCCTAAAAAGAATAGGAGTATTGGAGAAAAGAGATAACTCTTTTTTTTGTGGTTGTAGATGGAAACTTTTTTCACGCAAATACGAAAATAGTAACTGTCAAATGTAGAAATAATAAATCGAATGGTGGAATGTTAAACAAAATTCGCATTAATCGTCTGGGATATGCAGACTTAATTGTTCCAGATTCAGTAAATATAGAAAAATATGTAAATAGCTTAGAACGGTCGGATAACTTTGAAATAGTGGAGTATAATAATTTTGGACACTACTGTTTCATTCCTAACGACACTGAAAGAAGCGGTCAGTGGTATCTGAGTAATATTAACATATATAGTGCTTGGAATATTACAATGGGTAATTCAAAAACAACTGTTGCAATTCTTGATTCAGGAACCGATTGGAGACATATAGACATTGGGAATGGTATTGACGGAAATAGTAATATCAATGAAAAACTAGCGTGGAACTATATCACAAATAGAAACGACGTAATAACAGAAAATAGACATGGAACTATGGTTGCTGGTATTGTGGGGGCTAAATCCAATAATATCAGGGGCATATCTGGCATATCTGGAGGAAATAATAATTCCGGCATTACTATGATTCCTTTTTGTGTTGGCGTGGACTCGCCAGATGCTTCAATTATTGACGATGCTATAATTGATGCCGTCGATTTGGGAGCTAAAATCATCCAATTAAGCTTATCCGTTGGACAGACAAATGCGATTAATGCAGCAATTGAATATGCTACACAAAATAATGTACTTATAGTTTGCGCATCTGGCAATGACAATTTTACCGCAGTAAATTATCCGGCGTCCCATCCAAATGTGTTGGCTGTTGGTGGAACAAATAATAGCAATAAACGCGCAAGTTTCTCAAATTACGGTAATTTATTAGATATTGTAGCTCCTGCAGAGAATATATATAGTACAGATTTAGATGATAGTTATAGTTTTGACTCCGGAACTTCTTTTGCGGCACCTCAAATTACAGGAATAGCAGCACTTGTGTTTACTGTCCGTCCCGACCTCACAGGTCAACAAGTAAAGGATGTTATCGAACAAACAGCTCGTAAAGTAGGAGGATATTCTTATATAAGTAACCCGGATCGTCCAAACGGCACATGGAATACGGAAATGGGATACGGTTTAGTCGATGCTTACAATGCGCTCTATTCAATTTCTCCCCGTATTTCCGGTCCTGCGACAATCTGCACTCAAGCCACATACACTATTGAGAACCTGCCGTCCGGAGCAACAGTAGCATGGAGCGCGAGTAACAACTACATCACATTAGTATGGGCAAACAACGAGACAGCCGTATTCCAAAAAAACGGTGTTTGGAATTCTTCTATTCTTGCAACCATTCACATCAACGGAACTCAACTTACACTTTCTCCTTTCGAAATTATTGTTGATAAACCCGTTATGACCATTCTGGATTCGTCATCGCCCAACGTGGAAGTAGAACATCCGGCATGTTGCGCTACGGCATATCTTAGCGGATATTATGACGAAGCCTATGTCGATTTGGCAATTGTCGGACTAGACAATCTCAGTATTTCAAATTTTGATGTGGAGAACAACAACAGTATTTTTAGTGTACATAGAGATTCTCGCGGAGTAAGTATTGTAAGTCATGCCAATCAGGGTTCCGGCTGTTTCAAAATTCATCCCAAAAACGAATGCGGATACGGTCAACCTATTTCAGTCTGCGTCGAGATTGGAACCGGCGGATACTTCTCACTTACGCCCAATCCCGCTTCGTCCGTTGTTACACTCCGGCTTAACAAAGCGGATACCAAAAGCCCAAAGAATATAGTGTCCCGAAAACCCATCCGGTACGAAATTCAACTCCTGAGTACTTTTGGACTTATAAAAACCATACAGACCGACCAATCCGAAGTGCAAATTCCGATTAACGGATTGGCAAAAGGGGTGTATTACGTACATGTCATCAGAAGTGGGAATGTAGAAAAAAAGAAACTGGTTGTTGAATGAAAATCTTCTTTAACCTTGTGAAACCTGACAGATGCCCTATAACCCGATAGAAATGGAGTAACAAAACGATGAACAAACGCTATTTATTTAAATTTATAAAATGAAAGTTAATCTTTCTTTCTTTCTTTCTTTCTTTCTTTCTTTGTAACTTGCAGTTGAAGTTTAAATCCTTTAAAATCAATCGCCATGAAAAAGAAGATTTTTGCGGTAATTGTTACCGGATTATTGGCAACAAGTTCGATTTTTGCCTATTACACGTACCGTATTGAGTGTCGAGATGGGTCTGTACACGAAGGGTATATGAGTGCGGAGACAGAAGAATTAGCCGACGAAGTTTTGGAAGATTTGCGGGCGTACTATTGTGACTAATGTTA
>JBKEBE010000018.1:0-28498 GCA_047973025.1 Paludibacteraceae bacterium | reverse complement strand
TCTACGCTATCGGCTATCAAATCGCGTGATGGAAGCGAATAGAGCATTCCGTCGTGTCCCATCGCAATGCCGTCGTCTATTGCTATGGTATTGAACTCCGCGGCAAAACAGCCGAGTTTTTCAATTTCCGTTTTTACCATCTGTCCTACATCATGTAGGTGTGTATGTCCGGGAACGAACTGTGTAAAGGAATTTACAACAGCGATTATCGGTTTACCCATTTGCTCTTTGGTCATCCCGTTGGCTTTCCAAAGCGCTCTGGCTCCCGCCATGCGACGTCCTTGCGTACTTGTTGAACTTCTTAAATCCATAATTTATTACAATGAAAAAACCTTTCTCTTTTATAGTGAGAAAGGCTTTCAGTATTTTTTTTAATATCTTAAAATAACAACACGAACCATTCTCACCTTTGATTTTCGACCAAAAGAGCAATGACGAGGACGAGTAAGTTGCTGTTTATAGAGATCATACTTTAGTTATAATTTCGTGCAAAGATAAAGGAAGATTTTCAAAGAGACAACAGTTTGACACAAAAAAAACAAAATATTGTGGATTTATAAGTATTTTTGCTGAATAGATTCCAATGAATAATAAAAGAGTTGGATATCTCGATGGGATTTAGGACAAAACAATCCACATACAATACATCTTTCGAAACAAATCTAAAATCGGATTGCCTGAACTTGATGGATAATATCCAATCCTTTGTTACCTATCCTCCGCAACCTAACATCTTCATAATGCAACAATGGGAAAAAACGTTTCATGAAAAGTAAGAGCGACATTCCGAACAAGCAACGTACCGTGTCAAACAAACTCGAAGCCATTTGTTGCTTTTGGAGTAAAATTCCCGAAACGATACAATCAGCTTCTTATTTTAAATTTTACTCGAACCGGATTGTGATCACTGTATAAAAATTCATTGGGAATGCCCTTCACTTCAATTAATTCCACATTTGGAGAAAGCAGGAAAAAATCAATAACCGTGGTAAGCGATTCGTCCATTGCATAAGGGGTAGAAACACGACGGTTTGTAGGAATTGACGCGTCATAAGCCCATGTCCAGTCACTTGGAAGGTAGTCCGGCTCTATATCTATTCGAGAAGTATTGTCAAATTTGTTATCGGTGTATAAGGGTATAAAATTAGGCGGACACTGGTTCCAATCGCCACCCACCAAAATGTAATTCCCTTTATGGTATTCTGTATCCAAAAAAGTTTTGAAAAATGTCATTTCATTTCTTCGAAGGCTACCGTCATCATAAGCGGAATTGTGTGTATTGACGATGACAAGCTCTTTCCCGTTCTTCAACAGGTAGCGATTTGCCACAAAACATCGGTCTAACATGGCTAAATTCATCGGAAAATTAAATTTGCCCGGAAATGAAAACCGCGTAACACTGAACGGTTCAACTTTGCTGACAGTAACAAGTCCGCTCTTCACTTTTCCCATCGGACTACGCGGAGGCACCGGTACGAATCTTACATTGTAGTTCATGCCGAATTGTGTATTTCGATCCGGAAAAAGCGTAGCAAGTTCTTCTACCTGATTTCTCCCGTAGCTTCTTTTTGCTTTTTGATCCACTTCTTGAAGCAAAATAAAATCTGAATCGTCTTGCGACGCGATAAATCGTATAATCGCATCAAAATTTCGTATGGAATTTTCTTTCAGAGGTCGAACTTGTTTTCCACCGTCAAAAAAGAAATCCATATCTTTATCCAATCCGGCATAACCGATATTCCAAATTAGGGCTGAGAATTCGGTACTATCGTTGATGTGAGTATTGTTTTTGCGCGAACGGAATAGCGTTGTTTCGGCTTCGGGCTTGTATTTCGTAATTGCCAAAAAAGCGACTAATCCACCCAAACCGATCACGACAAGTAGTAGAACTACTATCAAAAATTTAAATATTTTTTTCATAGGTAGGTAATTTGTTTTGCGCTCACATAAACCGTGCACAGCTTATTTTCACAATCTTGGGCATGAGTGTCAGGCACAATTATTCCGATAGAAAATAATTTACAAATTTAGCCAAAATATCAGAAATTACAATACAATTTCCGCTACACGGATTTCAAGGAAATAGAAAAATCACAAAATTATCATACTTTTTTTTCACATTCAAACGTGTTGATAATTAGCGTTTCACCCATCAAATCTCTCCAAAAATCAACAGCAGCATGAAATAAACATTATCCTATTGACACATGAGAAGTATGCCATGAATCGTCAAATCTACATTTTTTTCTTATTTCAATTCTCTTTGTTTTTTAAAAAAAATGATTAATTTAGCACAAAATTTTTCAGTATGGATATTGCGATAGTCATTGGGTTACTGGTTTTAGCCATGGTGTTTTTTATCATTGAAGCCTTTTTTATTCCCGGATTATCCATTGCCGGAATTACCGGTGGATTGTTGACCGTTGGTGCTGTCTGGTACGCATATACCCACATTGGCATTACTGCAGGGCACATCACATTGATTGGCAGCGTACTTCTCATCGGATTTTCAATTTGGTGGTTTGTAAAATCCAAAACTCTCGATCGTATGTCGCTTAAAACCAATGTAGATGGGAAAGTAGAGTCTGTAGATGCCGATAGAGTGAAAGTCGGAGACAAGGGAATAACCATCTCACGCTTGGCACCGATGGGAAAAGTAAAGATCAACGGCAACACCCTTGAAGCTAAAACAGCTGATGGATTTATAGACGAGAATGTCGAGATTATTGTAAAAGAAATGTATCGGACAAATGTGCTTGTCGAAAAGGCAAATATATAAGTCCAAAGTGGCGAAAGCTACGTAAGTAGTATAAAAGAATTCTTTTAGATTACTTACTGTTTTGAACATAAAAATTATTCATTAAAACCGTAAAATTATGTTAGGATTTGAAATTATTATGCTGATAGTATTAATCATACTATTGATTTTATTTTTTCATTACGTACCATTCTTGCTGTGGATTTCCGCGAAAGTTTCGGGCGTAAACATATCATTGCTTCAACTGTTCCTGATGCGAATTCGTAAAGTCCCGCCACGTACCATTGTAGCCTGCCTTATCGAAGCCCACAAAGCCGATTTGGGACACGAAGTAACCCGTGACGGATTAGAAGCACATTACCTTGCCGGCGGACATATCGAACGGGTTACACACGCGCTTGTTTCCGCGTCAAAAGCCAATATTGATTTGAATTTCAAAATGGCTACCGCAATTGATATTGCCGGTCGTGATGTATTTGAAGCCGTACAAATGTCGGTAAATCCGAAAGTGATTGATACACCACCGGTTGCCGCGGTGGCTAAAGACGGTATCCAGCTGATAGCGAAAGCCCGTGTAACGGTTCGCGCCAATATCAAGCAATTGGTGGGTGGAGCCGGTGAAGAAACCATTTTGGCACGTGTAGGAGAAGGGATTGTATCTTCAATCGGTTCATCCGAATCGCACAAAAGCGTACTCGAAAATCCCGATTCCATTTCGAAATTAGTTTTGCAAAAAGGATTAGATGCCGGTACAGCGTTTGAAATTCTTTCCATCGATATAGCCGACATTGATATAGGTAAAAACATTGGTGCTCAGTTGCAAATGGATCAAGCGGAAGCCGACAAAAATATCGCGCAAGCTAAGGCAGAAGAACGTCGTGCAATGGCCATTGCCCAAGAGCAAGAAATGAAAGCCAAATCGCAGGAAATGCGCGCGAAAGTGATTGAAGCGGAAGCGGAAGTACCCAAAGCAATGGCAGAAGCTTTCCGTGATGGAAATCTTGGAATTATGGATTACTATCGGATGAAAAATATAGAAGCCGACACATCTATGCGAGACTCTATTGCAAAACCCCAGCAGGGTTCAGGTGGCAACCAACCGCCAAAATCAAACAAATAAAGATTCTAAAAAAAATGAGACGGGAAGATTGCTTGAAAATCTTCCCGTCTTGCATGCTATAAATACCCCTAAGTTAATTTAAAAGCGTCTTTTTATCCGACTTCAACAGTCGTTACATACTGCTTCAACATGTTTATCAGTTTTTCGTTTACCGTGTTTTCCGAAAATACATTCAACGGAATGTTTTTTAAATCCAAATCCAATTGTTCAAATAGGTTTAGAATATGAAAACAGATGTCTTCATTCGTTTTAATTACAAAGGAATTTACCAAAAAAAGATAACTATCCTTAACGACAACAACATCAATCAAATCTTTCTGTAAATTGACATAAACGGTATCGGTATTTCGGGTTACTTTTTTTCTAAGCGTTCGAAATACCTGATGCTCAAAATCGGCTTCGGGATATTTTTTTTCTAAAAAACGCACCAGCGATTTATCTACTCGAAACACCAAATGACCCCTCCATTGTGGTAGTAAATTGTACAAAAGACGGCAGTCTTGCCCTTTGCCAAATTGCAAATTAAACATACGTAGAACATCTTCTTCGCGGAATAATTCATTAGGAATAAGCTGATAATCAAACCCTTCAAAGACTACAGACACATTTTCACTTAATACCCGAAACTCCGGTTGGTCGAAAAAATGTTCAAGAAAATGAACATCTTTCAATTTTTGATCCGGTATATTTATCGTCTGCTGCAATATTACAACATCATTCTCATCCGAAATCGCGTAATAGAGACCATTTGAGTGCACTCGAACGAGCAGGTTATTGTCCGGTCTATCTTGAGTTAATCTTCCCTTCATTTTTTTGACTTTAGTACAAAAAAAGTTTTTTCTGTCAAACAAAGATAATGCGAAATACGCGAATTAGCTTAATTTTAATCGAAAAAATTGTGTTTTTACAACATCCATACTAAAGCATTTAATTATATTTGCAAAAAAGAAAAAGAATGACTACGAATACCGCGCGGCTCTATCGAAAATTAGTACAGGAAAATAAAGCACTTTTTTCTTTCGATGAGCGACGGCATTTACGTCGTTTGTTAAAGGAGTTTTTATTAAGTGAAAAGGCAAACGAATCCTATTCTCAAACTTTTTTATTTTTAAAATTAGAAGTCAGCAATATCATTCTGAACGAGATTGGGCTGGGCAAGTCGGCAGTAATCAGCTTCCTGCTGATGGAAGCAGTCGAAAAAAAGCACGTCGAACCCAAGGAAATCGAGAAAGCATTCAACACGCAGATTTCAGCCATTATTACCGGACTTCAACAAGTTCAAGCACTTTACAAAAAAAGTGTTTCACTCGAGACTGAGAATTTTCGAAAACTTTTATTGACATTAGCCGAAGATGTACGCGTAATTTTAATCATTGTAGCAGAAAGACTACAAATTATGCGGAATTTGGAACAATACGGCGAGCAAGAACAGCAACAAATAGCCCGTGAAAGTTCCTTCCTTTATGCACCAATAGCGCATAGAATGGGGCTTTACGCCATTAAAACCGAATTAGAAGATCTTTCGCTGAAATATACAAACCGAGAGATTTACAAAGAAATAGCAAAAAAACTGAACGAAACCAAACGCTCAAGAGATCAGTATATTGCCGCGTTTATTGAACCACTGAAGGAAAAAATGAAGGATACCGGCTATCCCTTCGAAATCAAAGGACGCACGAAATCGATTCATTCCATTTACACCAAAATTAAAAAACAAAATACAACTTTTGAGAATATCTACGACCTCTTTGCCATCCGCATAATCTTTGACACACCAATTGAGAAGGAAAAAGCGGTTTGTTGGCAGGCGTATTCTGTTGTGGCAGACATGTATCAGCCCAATCCCAAACGGCTTCGCGACTGGCTTTCCATTCCAAAATCCAATGGATACGAGAGTCTCCACACCACCGTACTCGGGCCACAAAACAAGTGGGTGGAAGTCCAAATCCGTACCGAACGGATGAATGAAGTTGCCGAAAAAGGATTGGCGGCGCACTGGAAATACAAGGGAATTAAAAGCGAAAACGGAATGGACGAGTGGTTGAAAAGTATTCGCGAAATTCTTGAGAATCCGGACTTGAACGCGGTAGATTTCATGGACGAGTTTAAACTCAATCTGTATGACAAGGAAGTGTTTGTTTTCAGTCCCAACGGTGACTTGCACAAACTCCCCAGAGGTGCCACGGTGCTGGATTTCGCGTTCTCAATTCACACCAACCTCGGTACGCAGTGTGTTGGTGCCAAAGTAAATGGGAAACACGTTCAGATAAAGCATACGTTAAACAACGGCGACCAGATCGAAGTACTTACATCTCCCACACAGAAACCCAACCCGGCATGGCTGAATATTGTCGTTACTTCCAAAGCAAAAAACAAGATACGACAGACACTCAAAGAAATTGAATTCAAAGATGCCGAAATTGGTCGTGAAACCTTGCACAGACGATTCAAAAATTGGAAGATTGATTTAGACGACGGTATATTTTCCAAACTGGCTAAGAAGAAAGGCTACAAAACGGTAAGCGACTTATATCAGGCTATCGCTCAAGAAAAAATTGACATCCATGAAATAAGAACCACGTATTTGGACTTGGAAAATCGGGAAAACAATCCGTTTGTCGAAACACGAACGGCGGAGAGTTTCTCGAAAGAAATGTCGCCCACACCGGAAGATACCGCCAAAGAAGATGTCCTCGTCATTGACGATAATCTGAAAAATGTGGATTACAAATTGGCGAAATGTTGCAACCCGATTTACGGTGACGACATTTTCGGTTTCGTTTCCGTAACGGGAGGCATCAAAATTCACCGCGTCAACTGTCCGAATGCTCCACAGATGATCTCGCGATTCGGCTACCGAATTATCAAAGCCCGTTGGTCGGGCAAGGCGGTGGGTTCGCTCTACCCCATTACGCTACGCGTTATCGGACACGATGATATCGGAATTGTTACCAACATCACTTCCGTCATTTCCAAAGAGAGCGACGTATCTTTGCGATCCATCTCCATTGATAGCAACGCAGGGCTTTTCCAAGGAAATATCACGATCATGGTTGACGATAACAAAAAGTTGGAGCAGATTATCAAGAAGATTAAAAATGTAAAGGGTGTAAAAAATGTGTCGAGAACTTGACACGCTATGTTTGAATCTCTTGGAAAAGAACATTCATTAGCCGTTAAACGGATTTTATCAATGTCAGAAATTCCTTCATGCCTTCGCTTGCACCCTTTTGAATGAATTTAACCCGATGATGCACCGGGACATCATTCGGGTCAATCAAGTAAATCGGACAATTCGCAGGAGCGTAGTCGATTAATCCCGCAGCCGGATACACCTGCATGGAAGTACCGATAATCAAAAGCACATCCGCTTTTTCGACTTCTGCCACGGCATTTTCAAATTCCGGAACAGCCTCGCCAAACCACACGATGTGCGGACGAAGTTGGAATCCTTTTGAGCACTTGTCGCCAACGTAGATTTCAGGCTTTTCCTTAGACATTTCAAAAACAGCTTGCTCGTCTCCGGTCGAACGCGCCTTCATCAACTCGCCGTGCAGATGTATGACATGCGTACTTCCCGCGCGTTCGTGGAGATTATCCACATTTTGTGTTACAACGCGTACGTCAAACGTTTTTTCCAAATCAACCAAAATCCTGTGTCCTTCGTTTGGTTCAACTTTCAAAAGTTCTCTTCGACGATAGTTGTAAAAATCGAGCACTTTCCGCGGATTCCGATAAAACGCTTCGGGAGTTGCTACATCTTCTACCCTTTCGTTATTCCACATTCCACCCGCACCCCTAAAAGTTGCCAAACCACTTTCGGCGCTCATTCCTGCGCCGGTCAGCACCACCAAACGTTTCTTCTGTTCCATATTATTTGACCGTATGTATTTACAAATTTATCCATTCCGACAGAAAAATCCTATTTTATCACTTATTTTTTCTATTTTTGTGTTCTGTTGTTTATGAAAAAAATTCGATACATCATACCTGTTTTTATTTTCTTTCAACTTTCGCTGTCCGCCCAAGAGAGCGACAAAGCGCAGTATGCTCTAACCACTTCTCATACTACCGTAGGCTTAGGCTCTACAAAGATTCTCGACCCTTATTTATCGCCATTTGAGTACAAAGGATGGCAGGCAAAATTTCAAAATATTTCGCGTAAATATTTTAATCCGGCTAATGAGAATCTTTCGTACAATCACAAAGGATTTTTGGGTGGCGGAATAGCCACACACCCGCAAGGCAGCAATATTATGTATTTTTTTGATGTAAATTACGCCTTTGGCATTAATTATCATTTCCGTCCTTTCGACCGGCTAACCATTCTCGCCGGTGGAAGTTGGGACGTCAATTTCGGAGGCAAATACCTTGCCCGAAATGTGAACAACCCTTTTTCACTTGATTTATGTACTAACCTGAATGCTACTGCCGAGGCTCAATACGCTTTTAATTTGTGGAAGCAGGAGTTCCGGCTACAATATGGCGTACAAACACCTTTAGCCGGCTATATGATGGTTCCACAGCAAGGCTCCACCTATTATGAAATGTTTGTTTTGAAGAATTTGAACGACGTGTTTCATCTCAGTTCGTTGCATAACAAACGGGCTTTTTATCAGTATTTCAACATAGATATTCCTACTAAAATCGCGACTTTCCGAGTTGGTGTTTCACATGATTTTCTACGCTATTCCGCAAATGAAATGGTTTTTCGCGACAATGGACTCGTGTTTCATTTGGGGAGTGTAGTGGATATTTATACGTTTCGTGGCAAAAAGAAAAAAATTCCCGAGAATTTCATTCGCACCTATGAATAAAAGAATCTTACCAATTGTCTTCGGATGGCTTGTGATTTTGTCTGTTCACTCATGTATGCGCGAACCTGACGTGAAGCCCAATACCAATCGCGGAAATTTTGATACGCTCTGGGAGATAATTGATTCCCGATACTGCTACTTGGATTACAAAAACATCGACTGGAACGACGTTTATGCACGATATTCGCCAAGCGTGGATACCATTTCCAATAAATTAGGTCTGTTTGATTTATTCGCAGAAATGCTTGCCGAACTTAAAGACGGACACGTAAACCTATATTCCGAATTTGACAGAAGCCGGTATTGGGATTGGTACACAGATTATCCGGCTAATTTTGACAGTGAGGTTCTATTCAACTCCCGCTATCTTGGAGAAAATTACCGGATCGCGGGACCATTTCGCTATGGGAAAATAGCGAACGGTCAGGTTGGTTATCTTTATTATGGCAGTTTTTCAAATAGCTTCGGCAATTCAAGTATCAAGAGTATATTTTCACAGTTTTCTGATTGCAAAGGACTCATAATCGATGTCCGAAACAACGGTGGTGGAATGGTAACAAACTCCGACCTGCTTTCATCCTATTTTTTCAAAGAAAAAACATTAATCGGGTACGTAGCGCACAAGACAGGGAAAGGGCATTCCGATTTCTCCAGACCCACGCCACTTTATTCTTCTCCACACGAACTAATTCGTTGGGAAAGACCCGTAGTGATTCTTACCAACCGATTGTCATACAGCGCGACCAATGAATTTGTATGTCGGATGAAATACGCCCCCTACGCCGTAATTGTTGGCGACTCCACCGGCGGTGGCGGCGGAATGCCACTTTCCAGCGAATTGCCAAATGGCTGGATGGTGCGTTTCTCGGCAAGTCCGATGTATGATGCTGAAATGAATCACACCGAATGGGGAATCAACCCCGATATTCATGCCGAGATGGACTCACTCGACAAAGCCAACGGGATAGATAGCATTATTGAAACTGCTGTAAAGGAAATTCTCAAATGAGAATAAACACAATATCGCAAATCACTTGTAATCAAAGTTTTAGAAATTGCGCAAACTAAAAATAACCGAATTAAACCGTCTGACCAAAGACGAATTTAAAAAACAACCGAAACTTCCGCTTGTAGTCGTATTGGACAATGTCCGAAGTCTGCACAATGTAGGCTCTGTTTTTCGCACGGCTGATGCTTTTTTGGTAGAATCTGTCTATCTTTGCGGCATTACATCTACTCCGCCACATGCCGAAATTCACAAAACAGCTTTGGGAGCAGAAGATACAGTAAATTGGATATATGCGGCAGATACTTTGACCGTTGTCAAAAAATTAAAAGACGCAGGTTACACCCTGCTTGCCATTGAACAAGCCGAAGGAAGCACTTTACTTGACGATTTTCATCTATATACAGGCATGAAATATGCTGTCGTTCTCGGCAACGAAGTAAAGGGTGTTCAGCAAGAAGTTGTAAGCGCTTGCGACAATTGCATCGAGATCCCCCAATTCGGCACAAAACACTCGCTGAATGTCAGCGTAACGGCGGGAATCGTTATTTGGGAATTTGCTAAAAAACTAAAAGAAAAATGAAACAGATTCGGATTATATTACTTATTTTCACAATCCTATGTCCGATAATAGCTTCCGGACAGACAAAACTTCAAAGCGATATGTACACGGCTTTCCTACTGCACAATGTTGCAAAGTGGGAGTCTACTACTTTGAATTTTGAAAAAAAAGCCGATCTTAACAAAACGTCCGATCTATTGCAGTTAATCCATCTTTACTACGGATGGACTTCCGAATTAATCGACAAAAAACAGAGTAAGAAAGCCGGAGAGAATATACAAAAAGCGGAAGAATGGATAGAAAAAACGCTAAAAAAAGAACCGAATAACGCGGAAGCACTAAATTATAAAGGTGTTTTTCTTAGTTATCAAATTTCATTTAACCGAGCAAAAGCGCCTATTCTGGGTAAACAGGCGCTAACTTTGATCAAAAAAGCCTATTCAATAGCACCAAACAACGTGCAAATACTTTTTGACAATGGTAACGCGTACTACTACCCGCCCAAAGTACTCGGCGGTAGTAAAAAAGAAGCACTGAAATATTTCCAAAAAGCTATTCAAATCATCGAAAAACGACAGGACACCAAAAATAACTGGATATACGTGCAGACACTCATGCTGGAAGCGCGTTGCAACGAATTGGAAGGAAACCTTGTCGAAGCCAAAACCGGCTATGAAAAAATACTGAAAATAGAACCTAATTTCAAAGAAGTAAAAGACAGGTTTTATCCCGAATTGCTCAAAAAGTTAAATTAAACGCAACGACCCGATTAAAAAGTATAAATCTCATGGACTGGAAAGACAAATTAAACACCTTATTACCTGATAACTATAAGTCGGAATCAAAAGACGACCAATCTGTTGACTCTAAAATTTCGCTTTCCAAGCAAACATTACGAATAGAATTGGACAAACGAAACGGTAAGGCGGCAACCCTGATTACCGGATTTGAAGGAACCGAAGAAGCACTGAAAGAACTCGCCAGGATAATAAAAACGAAATGTGCGTCCGGCGGTTCACAGCGCGATGGAGAAATATTGATACAGGGCGATTTCCGTCCGAAAATCGCCGAAATTCTGCAGCAGTTGGGCTATTCGGTAAAGAAAATAAATTTCAAGTGATTTTCCTTCTTTTTCGTAATTTTTCATTCGCTCATCGATTTTTTCTATATCCCATCAACAGTAATTTGAATAAAATACTAAACAATTCGTTGAAATCATCCGTTTTAACTTTTAAATTAACAAAAGAAAAATAGATTATGACAAAATTCAAATGCGGAACGAACGAAAACTGCTGTATTAATCTTCGAGACTGGGGATTGTTGCTATTAAGATTAGTCGTAGGTGCTTTTATGCTCACACACGGCATCCCTAAATTAATGAATTTCAGCATGCTTAGTGAATCCTTCCCGGCAATGTTGGGACTTAGCCCCAAAATGGGACTTATTCTTATTATTTTTGCTGAAGTATTTGCCTCCATTGCGCTCATATTCGGACTACTTACTCGTTTGGCTACCATTCCTTTAATCATCGGGATGGCGGTAGCTGCCTTTGCCGGACATGCCGGCGCGCCTTTCAACGTAATGGAAATACCGTTACTTTATATGTCCATTTACATCGTTTTACTTTTAACCGGTCCGGGCAAGTACGCGTTAGACACATTCATTTATAAAAAATGCTGTCCCCGCGGAAAGAAATCTGAAGAACAAGTGGAGAAATAAATCCAACAGATTAATATTCTTGCTTGTACAAAAACAAACAACAATAAAATCAGAAAATTATTTAAGTGAAAAGGGATGTAATCTTGCATCCTTTTTTTGTTAAAAATAGCTTGTGTAATTTACAAAAAAGTAGTAATTTAGTACGATTTTTCGCGAAAAAATATTTTTCCACAACATTAATATTTAATCTACTAAATAACACTGTTTTACAAAAAAAGAAGAAAAAACAAGTACGGATACAGTTTTGTTGTTTTTTGGGGTGTTACAAATTAACTACAGATGATTGATAACGAAGACAAAATTATTAAAGTGAATATTGACGACGAGATGAGATCGTCGTACATCGACTATTCCATGTCGGTAATTGTTTCCAGAGCGCTACCCGATGTACGGGACGGACTCAAACCGGTACATCGTCGTGTGCTTTACGGTATGAATGAACTCGGCAACAATTCCGACAAACCGTTTAAGAAATCCGCCAGAATCGTCGGAGAAGTAATGGGAAAGTATCACCCGCACGGCGACTCCTCAATATATGGTACAGTAGTTCGTTTAGCGCAAGCTTGGGCTATACGCTATATGCTCGTCGAAGGGCAGGGTAACTTTGGCTCTGTTGACGGAGATGGCGCGGCGGCAATGCGATATACCGAAGTTCGTTTGCAGAAAATCGCCGAAGAAATGCTGGCGGATATCGACAAGGATACGGTCGATTTTCAAGGTAACTTTGACAATACCCTTCAAGAACCAAAAGTTCTCCCATCCCGTATTCCCAACCTGATTGTAAACGGCTCATCCGGTATCGCCGTAGGTATGGCGACTAATATGGCGACACACAACCTTACCGAAGCCATCAATGCCTGCATCGCCTATATTGAAAATCACGACATTGAAATAGCCGAGTTGATGCACTACATCAAAGCGCCCGATTTTCCGACAGGTGGTCTCATCTACGGATACGCCGGCGTAAAGGAAGCGTTTGAAACCGGACATGGCAGAATCGTAATTCGTGCGCGCGCCGAAATCGAGACCGAAGCCAACGGCTCCGAACACCTGATAATATCCGAAATTCCTTACATGGTCAACAAGTCCGAGTTAATCAAAGCCATTGCCAATATGGTTAACGAGAAACGAATTGAAGGAATTTCAAACATTACCGATGAAACCAATCGTGAGGGTATGCGTATCGTGATTGACATCAAGCGCGATGCCAATGCCAACGTGGTACTTAACAAACTCTACAAATTCTCTGCGCTACAGTCTTCATTCAGCGTGAATAATATTGCACTGGTTAACGGTCGTCCGCGTCAGTTGAATATTAAACAATTGATTAAATATTTTGTCGAGCACCGCCATGAAGTAGTTACACGTCGTACCCGGTTTGAGCTCGCCGAAGCAGAAAAAAGAGCGCACTTACTGCAAGGATTTATGATCATCCTTGACAACCTGGATGAAGCCATTCAAATCATCCGCGACTCTCGAACTCCCGAAGAAGCGCGTACACGCTTGATAGAACGATTTGAACTATCCGATATACAGGCGAGAGCAGTCGTAGAGATGCGTCTTCGCCAGCTTACGGGGATGGAACAAGATAAGCTCAGAGCCGAGTACGAAGAGTTACTCGAAAAAATTAAAGGTCTGAACGAAATTCTTGAAAAAGTAGAACTTCGGATGGAGATTATCACAAACGAGTTAATCGAAGTCAGAGACAAGTACGGCGACGAACGAAAAAGTGAAATCGTCTATTCATCCGAAGAGTTTAATCCGGAAGATTTCTACGCGGATGATGAGATGATTATTACCATCTCCCACCTCGGATATATCAAACGTACTCCGCTGAGCGAGTTTCGCTCCCAAGGACGTGGCGGCGTAGGCTCGAAAGGTAGTGATTTCCGCGACGACGACTTTATAGAACACATCTATCCGGCTACGATGCACAATACCATGCTGTTTTTCACGCAAAAAGGACAATGCTACTGGCTTAAAGTCTATGAGATACCCGAAGGGAGCAAAAATTCCAAAGGACGCGCCATTCAAAACCTGTTGAATATCGCATCCGATGATAAAGTTAATGCCTTTATTCGTGTAAAAGGATTGGATGATAAAGAATACATCAATTCGCATTACGTAATTTTCGGGACAAAAAACGGTATTGTAAAAAAGACATCGCTTGAAGCATTCTCGCGTCCGAGACAAAATGGCGTGCGCGCAATTACCATCAACGAGAATGATGATGTCATTGAAGTACGTCTGACTGATGGAAATTCAGAAATCATTTTAGCCAACCGCAACGGTAGAGCCATCCGCTTCCCCGAATCCAAAGTTCGTCCGATGGGACGTACTGCAGCGGGTGTGAAAGGGATGACACTCGACAACGACCCGGATGACCAAATTATTGGCATGATTTGTGGTAATACTCAAGATGAAGTTAACATCTTAGTTATTTCGGAACAGGGATATGGTAAACGCTCATCATTGGAAGATTACCGAGTAACCAACCGTGGCGGTAAAGGGGTAAAAACCATTAATGTAACCGAAAAAACCGGAAAATTAGTCGCCATTAAAGGTGTAACGGACGAAAACGACTTGATGATCATCAACAAATCGGGTATTACCATACGCGTCGGTGTAGAGACCCTACGTGTGATGGGACGCGCTACGCAAGGCGTTCGAATCATTAATCTGGAAAAACGAAACGACCGAATCGCATCTGTATGTAAGGTAAATAAATACGATGAAGAAGAAGAAGAAGAAGACGCTACTCCTACAAATAATGAAGCTACAACCAACGATGATGTGCAAGCAAGCGACGTGAAAAATGAAGAAAAAGACTAACACACAATTCAATTCAAAAGAAAAATCTTTCGGTTGTGAAAGAACAAGAATTTAACACAAATACAACATTTACAGACATGAAAAAATTAATTTTATTCTTTGCTTTAATCAGTACTGTTTCTGTCTCTCTGGTAGCACAAAAAGCAAATGTTTCCAGAGCGGAGAATTTGGCTATGCAGGAAAAACCCGATTTTAAAGCAGCCCGTGAAGCAATAAAATCTGCGTTTGAAGATGAAAAAACCAAAGGTGATCCCAAAACGTACTACGTAGCCGGATTGATTGGTTACCAAGAAAATGACGCTTATACCAAATCGTTGATGCTTGGTCAAAATGTAGATCAAACCAAAAAAGGAAAAGCGATCTTGGAATCTTACAATTATTTCTTGAAGGCTTACGAAATGGATCAACAACCGAACGCGAAAGGAAAAGTGAAGCCCAAGTATGCAAAAAAAATCAAAACCAACATCAAGGAGTATTACAACATGCAATCCAACCTGATTGGCTATGGTGCAAGTCTATTTGACAACAAAGATTACAAAGACGCTTACGATGTCTTCCAAACGTATCTTTCTATCCCCAAATTACCCATGATGGGCAATGAACTGTCCACCACAGACTCGACTTACAGAATGATTAAGTATTACTCGGGTCTCGCGGCAACCAATATGAAAGATGCCAAAAAAGCCATCGAAATATACGAAGATCTCAAAGACGACAACTACGAGACTAAAAACGTTTATCAACTTTTGGCTGACGAATACCGCAACAGCAAAGATACAGTTGCTTATTTAGCTACATTACAAGAAGGATTTGAACTTTTTAAGGATGACCCCTGGTTTTTACAAAACATCATCAACCACTATATTTATTCCGACAAAGTAGAAGAAGCTTCTCGCTATCTGGATGAAGCCATTGCTCAAGCTCCGAGTGTACCTGAATACCATTACGTGAAAGGAAACGTTGACGAAAGATTAGGAAAGTTGGAAAGCGCCCGTAAATCATTCGATCGCGCTATCGAGCTGGATCCGAAAATGGCTGACGCGTATGCGGGAATTGGGCGTTTGATATTCAATCAAGCGGTGGAAGTACTCAAAGTTGCCGACAATATCCGCGACAATAAACTATACAACGAACAGGTCGATAAGGCAAATGTTATTTTCAAAGAATCCCAGCCTTTCTTTGAAAAAGCAGTAGAGCTCAGTCCCAAAGAAGTGGATTACAAGCAAGCCTTAAAAATGCTTTACTACCGATTGGTGATGACGGAAGAATACGACAAAATTTCGAAAGAAATTGATGACATGTAATTCATTTTAAATACAAAAACAAAAAATGCAGCAACTGTTACCGGTTTCTGCATTTTTTTGTAGCAATCGCTTTGATTTTACGCTCAAATCGCCATTTTAGACACACCTTCATTACCCGAACTCGCCATACGTAGTTGACTCAAAAACTCACTTTTGTAATTGATTAACACCAAACCTACATTTGCAAAAAGGTGTTTCGGCAGCTAAAACCATCCGGTGCTCCTTCCATTAAGGTGTGTAAATGAATTTTTTCCAACGAAAGAATTAATAACGTCTGATTTTTTGACCATTACAGATTTATTTCTTATTTTTCGAACGCGAAATTAGGAAACCATTTTTCCCCCTTGTATCAACTAAAAAAAAACGATATGGGAGACGTTAATTTATTCCAATTGATCCTGTCGATTTTATATGGCTTGACGATTGTAAGTGCCATTTTGATTGTAATCCATGAAAACAGAAATCCGACAAAGGCACTTACCTGGATATTGGTGTTGGTGTTTTTACCGGCAATTGGTCTGATTTTCTTTTATGTATTCGGTTGGGACTATCGGATTCGGAAGAACACATTGTATGCCCGAAAAATTCGAAGTGAAAATGAGCACTTCGAGAAATGGGTTGAAAACAACCAAGCACGTATTCCCGCTGACTATCAAACATTATCGAATTTGCTCGGAAACACGAGTTTTGCTTGGGTGCTTTATGGTAGCGAAGTGGAAATTATCGACAGAGGGAAACGAAAATTTGAAGTACTTCTGGATGATTTGGAAAACGCGAACCATCACATCCATATCATGTATTTTCTTTTCAACAATGACGTAATCGGACAGCAGGTAAAGGAAGTATTGATGCGAAAAGCGTCGGAGGGGATAGAAGTCCGTTTTTTGTACGAAAACATAGCTAATATTACCGTAAAGCCAAAATTTTATTACGAAATGCGCAAAGCAGGCGTAGAAGTTATTCCGTTTTTAAATACACGGCACATACGTTTGAGCAAAGTAAATTACCGTAACCATCGTAAAATCGTGGTAATTGACGGCAATATCGGCTATATCGGCGGTATGAATATCGGCGACGAATATGCCAACGATGAGTATTGGCGCGATACACATTTACGCATTACCGGTTCCGGTGCCTATGGATTGCAAGCCATTTTTATGGTTGATTGGCTGTCGTCAAAAGGTAAAGACGTTAAAGACAAGGCTGTTTATTTCCCGACAGCCGAAATAAAAACAGACAATATGCTTCAAATGATAGCCGGTGGTCCATCTACGCCCTGGCCCAATATCTTGCAAGCAACGGTACACTCCATTGTTATTGCGAAAGACTACATCTATTTGCAAACGCCTTATTTTCTTCCAACAGAATCGCTGCTTCAGGCTTTGCAGTCGGCGGCTTTATCCGGTGTTGACGTACGCCTAATGGTTTCAAAACGATCGGATTCTCCTTATATTGATCCGGCTGCTCGTTCGTATTATGAGGTATTATTAAATTCCGGCATGCGAATTTATGAACACCGGACTAAATTTATACACGCGAAAACAATGGTTTCCGACAACTATCTGTCCGTCATCGGTTCGGCAAACATGGACTTTCGAAGTTTTGAAGCAAGTTTTGAAGTAAATTGTTATTTGTACGACGAGAAATTAGCTCTTCGCAATAAAGAGATTTTTCTGGAAGACATGGAAGGCTGTAACGAAATAATTTACGATGAATGGATAAAAAGACCCTTTTGGAAACGACCGATTGAATCTTTTATGCGCCTTTTTGCTCCACTGATGTAATGGAGGTTAAAACCGATCAATCAATTAAACTTTTTTCAGTGGAGCTGCATTTTCCTACACGATGTTTCGTAAAATTAGCAAAAAAATGATACTATCCAAGAAGCGAGTTCAGCCACAGTATTGCAATAAAATCCAAATACTCTCCCCCACCTTCATTAGAAAAGCATTTATCCAAGATTTGGCCTAACAATCAGATACCCTGTCGAGCCTGATTAATCATTTCTTTTTCTTCTTTATGGCTTCCGTATAGGAATCGATTACTTTGAAAACATTGTGATCCGTTTTGTAAAAATTCCGGAATAAACTTCTGGCTTTTTCAAAATTGAGTTTTGAAGCGACCCATTCGTCCATTTCATACTGGGTTATAGCCAGATAAAGATGGATATTAGCCGAAACCGGCAGATTATTTCGGTATTCGTTGCGCTTGGTTTCTAAAAACCCGGCGAATTCGTTATCTTTCTCATTCTGGCTGTACGCCTTCATTATATCCTGATAAATAATCGGATTGGACGGACCCAGTCGGAATATGGTCTCTGTTCGTTTGAGATATTCAGGCTTATCCAATTGCAATTCCAATTCTAACAGTGGTATGAGCGCGTTGTAGTTGGTTGGGTAGAGTTTGTGAGCGGTAAGCATGTATTCGTATGCTTTCAGGGGATTCTTCAATTCGCGATAAGCTTCTCCGATCAACACGGCAGTTTCGGCTTTAAATTCGGGAATTTGTTGTAATTCGTAAGCTCTTTCACCCAGTTTGATGGCTTGGTCGTATTGGTCCTTAGACAAATAGGCGAAAGCCAAATTGTAATAACTCAACGGATAGTCCGGATTTTCTTGGATGGATTTTTCCAAGTATAAAATTCCATTGTCGTAGTCGTCTTCGAGCATGTAGGTATATCCGATACCAAACAAGGACCAATAGTCATATTCATTGTTTTTGTATGCTGTCAGATAATGACTTTTGATGTTTTCGACAAGGATGGAATCGGGTTCTGTCCATTTATCGTCAGGATATATCAAATGTACTTCGTAATAAAAATTCCCCAATGCATAATGCAGTTTGTAATGGGTCGGATTTTGCCGAATCAGTTTATTTAAGATAGAATCGGGTTTGTAACTGAACATTCTTACGGAAGTATTGCTATTGCGAAAATCCTGTAAATTCTGGTTTGGAGCAATATCTTTTAGACCGAACGAATGAAATTTATCCGTTTTAATGTAATACTTGAGCAACAGATTTGTCCGCGCAATTGCTATTTCGGGGCTTTGATCATTTGGATCGCTACCACGAAGTACTTCGTAAGCCGAAGCGTAACGTTGCAAGGCTATCAATTTATTAGCTTGTTCTATAACCTGATTTTGAGCGAATAGACCTCCAAAAAAACAGTTCAACAAAAAGGCAACAATGTATTTTAAAGCCGGTAATCTCATTTTAAGCAATTAAAAGCATCTTACCGGTTTGGCAAGGTGTCTTTTTATTATTTTTTTAGAAAAATATCCGCGAACAAAAATAAAGAATATATTTGTGCCTGTTTAACTTTTTAACCTTTTTTACTTTCTATTTTATTCGTTTTTTATTTGACGGAAATAAGCAAAAAAAAAGATTCGGCTATTTGTCCGAATCTTCTTCGTTGAGTAATGTAAACTTATTTTTGCTGTTTCAACGCCGCTTTGGCTTTTTTTATCTCGAGTTTGGTTTGTTTCTTTTCAATAGCAAGTTGTTTGGATTGCAGATCAAGGTCGCGTCTGTAAAAATCCAATTCACGTAGCCGTGCTTTGATTTCCATATCTCTCTCATCCAGCACTTTTTCATCTTCGGCTAATTTCTCGATATTCAACTGTGTCGCATCCCTTTTTTCTTTCCAACTTTCTTCCGCTATTTCGATGCGGTATTCACGGTCTTCGTACTGTCTCATTTTGTTTTCTACATCGTAACTCGACAAGTCTTTCGATTGTTTCTTCAGGGCTTTTTTCTCCTTTTGAATCAATTTCAACTCATTGTCTCTCAGTTTTTTTTCACGCTTAGCCAACTTCTCGTCTTCTTTGTAGAATTTTCGTTTGTCGTTCAGGTTTTTCTTTTCGTTGCTAAGTGCTTTTGCCTGATCTTTTGCCTGTTGAACGTATGAATTCAACTCTTTCTTGTTTTTCTTCAATACATCTTCAAAGGTTTCTAAATTGGTCAAATAACGTTCATGATCACTTTTATATCCTTGAATACTTTCTAAATCGACTTTTTCCAGAATAGGAGTCTGCCACTCGTAGTAAGTCTGTTTTGCATCATCACGCGTTTGGTTGGAGTAGGTTTGAATCGGTTGATCTGTCGTAGATTTACTACTACGGTACACGGGAACAGTATCTTCTTGGAGAGATTGGCTGTAAGCACTATTCGCAATTAATATTGCCATAATAGCTACAGCAACATGTTTTAAGGAAAAATAATTTGATTTCATCTGTTTATTATTTATTTTTTTAAGGTCAGATGGAACACGCCATTAATCATTCCCTTGTGTGTCAAAGTTATTTTTACATGGCTGTTTCATACGGTTAAAATTTATTTTTTTACGGTAAGGATACATGGAACACGCCGTTTACCGATTCTTACGTGTCAAGATTAGTTGAATGGATGCTTCATACGGTTAAAAAATTAACGTTTATTTTCGAATACGTAGTGTACAAAACTCGGGTATTTTCTATTTTTTCGATTTTCAATTTCTTCTTTTGGCATTGTCGCGGATAGCTTTTTGCTGCTCTTTCTGCATTTGCTCCAGACGAGCCATAAATCCGCCACCCTTCTTTTTGGGGTTTTTCGCGTTCGCTTTCCCTTTCGCTCTCAACTCGGCGAGTAGCTTATCTTCATCAATAGTCCAGCGGATTATCTGATTCAGTATTACGGTAAACAGAGACGACAGGAAGTAATAATAGGTCAATCCGGACGCGTAACTGTTAAACATAAAGAAGAACATGATCGGCATCAGATACATCATCCATTTCATCATGCCCGCACCCGGTTGATCCGGAGAAGTCTGTGTAGTCTGCATGCTTATTTTTGTTGAGAAAATGGTAGTGATAGTCATCAGCAACGCGAACAAGCTTATGTGATTACCAAAAATTGAACTCAGCAAAGGAATATCTCCCTTCCAACTGAACAGCACATCGTAAGACGAAAGGTCTTTTACCCAGAGAAAACTTTCTTGCCGAAGCTCTATAGCCGCCGGGAAAAAGCCGAACATGGCAACAAGCAACGGCATTTGCAACACCGACGGAATACAGCCACTCATCGGACTAACACCGACTTTATTATAAAGAGCCATCGTCGCCTGTTGTCGCTCCATGGCTTTCTCTGCCGGTATGCGCGCGTTAATCTCGTCAATTTCAGGTTTCAGCACCCGCATCTTAGCACTTGACATATAGGACTTATACGTTAGCGGAAGGATGATTATCTTGATTACAATAGTCATCAACAAAATGATTATCCCAAAATTTCCAATGTATTTACTGAAAAAATTGAACATCGGAATCACAAAATAGCGATTCACAAAACCAAACCACCCCAACGATATTAGTTCCCTTAGATGAAGACGCTCGTTTTTGTCAACACCTTTATCGTAGCTCGACAGTGTCTTGTAATGATTCGGACCCAAATAAAATCGAAATCCGGTAGGTTCTTTTCCGGTTAGGTCAAACGGCACTACCATGTCTGCGCTGTAATTTTTCAAATAACCGGAATGTTCGTCCATGATTTCACTCTTAAAAATAGACGAAGTAAACGATTTGTCGGCTATCAGTACCGAACTAAAAAATTGATCTTTGAATGCAACCCATTTAACTTGATTATCAGTCTTTTTCTCATCGTTTTTGGATTGGTTCAGGTTGTCCATATCGCCGGCTATGTAGTGGTAATACAGCCCTGAATAGCGCTCTTCGAATGAACGCCCTTTTTCCTGCTGACGGATAGACGACTTCCAAGTCATTTCCAACGAGTTGATGGACATGGGCATTATCTCGTTCATCCGATTCGCCTTCATATCATACCTAACCATGTAATCATCGGCGGGCAAGGTGTAGATAAAATCGATGTACGCGTCCGGAAGATTCGTTTTCAGACGCATGATCAACGTTTGATTGCCTTCGCTATCTTTCTGAACAGCTCCTTGTGGTTCAAAATATAATTCGTCCGAATTAACCACTCGGTTATTATCGGTTACAAAAACATAGTTAAAATCACTTTCATCTTTTTCAAAAAGTATTAGTGGTTTGCCTTCCTGAGCCTTGTATTTTTTAAGCTCCGCTGAATAGATTCTACCTCCTTTGCTACTGATTACCAGCTTCAACAAATTGTTTTCAAGGGTATAATATTTTTCATCGCCAAAAGCAGACGAACTAAATCCGCCAAAAGCGTCGCTTTTTAAAGCGATGGCAGTCGAATCATTTAAGCTGTCGAGCGAGTCGATAGCGACAACCGCTGTTTTTAATGAGTCCTGTAATTGTTGGGTTGCAACTTCCTGCTGATAAACCAGTGCGATAGAGTCGTTGTATTTTTTTTGGCGGGCTATTTCTTCTTCCGAAGGTTTGGTAAGGAGTGTAAATCCAACCATGATCCCCGCTATCAGAAGAAAACCAATAATCGTGTTCTTATCCATTTTTACATAATTTCGAGTTTGTATTTTAGCCCGAGTCAACGGTTTTAATAGAAACTCGCGGAAACTTTCAACTGTATTTTATTTTTTAAGTCTGCAAATTTCGTAAAAAAAACTGACAAATAAAAATGGTAATTTGTTGATTCCGTGATTTCATGAATTTGCTTCATGAATAAATATTCCAACTGACCAAATGAAGCAAGTACGGGACGGAATTAGCGGTTCTTTAGTTTTGAAGCGTATAAACAACAGACAAAGATCGGCGGTGCCGGGCTGATTACTGACGATTTTTTAATGAAAAACACATATTCATCATGGAGATTTTGCACATTATTATTAATTTTGCGCTTTTTTCGTCACAAGATAGTGAACCTTTTGAAAAACAAACTGTTTTTTAAGAAAACATCAAGAAACAAGAATTATGAGTAACAACTTATTAAAAGGCAAACGAGGCATTGTGTTCGGAGCTTTGAACGACAAGTCAATCGCTTGGAAAGTAGCTGAACGCGTCGTAGAAGAAGGCGCGAGTATCACGCTCTCAAACACGCCGTTAGCCGTAAGAATGGGGGAAACAAATGAATTAGCGGAGAAACTGAATGCAAAATTAATTCCTGCGGATGCCACATCCGTTGAAGATCTGGAAACTGTATTTAAAGAATCCATGGAAATACTTGGGGGAAAAATTGATTTTGTACTTCACTCCATCGGCATGTCCCCAAATGTACGGAAAAGACGCACATACGACGACTTAGACTACGACATGCTGAATACCACCCTGGATATTTCGGCGATCTCTTTCCATAAAATGCTTCAAGTCGCTAAAAGCATGGATGCCATTTCGGAATACGGCTCCGTAGTTGCCCTATCATATATGGCGGCTCAGCGAACCATTTACGGCTACAACGACATGGCTGATGCCAAAGCCATGTTGGAGAGCATAGCCCGTAGCTTTGGGTACATCTACGGACGTGAACACAATGTACGCGTGAATACCATTTCGCAATCGCCTACCGTAACTACTGCCGGTAGTGGCGTCAAAGGATTTGACAGCTTGGTGGACTTCTCGGAAAGGGTAGCCCCGCTCGGAAACGCTACGGCTGAAGAATGCGCCGACTATTGCGTGGTCATGTTTAGCGACCTGACCCGAAAAGTTACGATGCAAAATCTCTTTCACGATGGCGGTTTCTCCAGTATGGGCATGAGTTATCGGGCTATGGAACAATACCTGAAAAGTTTTGATTGTCCCGAATCGGATGAAAAATTCAAAGAATTCAAAGATGATAAAGGGAAAATCATTTACGGTTAAGTTTCATTCCGGACGTTTTCCGAATCAAAGTTACAGAGCGTACTGTAAACCAACACCGTCATTTTTTTTAGAATCTTGCATGTAATTAAAACGGCAGTTAGGTGCTTTCCACCCGACTGTCGTTTTGCTCAAATCGTCTAAGCATCTGTAAGATACATCTTTGACAGATATTTTCGTTTTAGATTCGGACAGATTAGTAATCGGAATTTGGCTGTACTTGCAAGTCAAACTCGGCATTATCATTTCTTTATTATCGGCATATCAAGATCAAAAGCACATGCTGCTTCCCACAACTCTGTCCCGCTCCATTGTAGTTGATTTCGTCTCAGTCGAAGTTTGTTTAACTTCGCACTTCAATTAAATCGTTTTCTCCCCGTACACCGGACTGTCTCGCGATTTTCCAAAAAATTGCTCAACGACAACCGTGAAAATTCGCGAACAACTTCAGGCATCATGTAAGCGGGACGAAAGAATATATTTTGTCCCGCTTGCTTTTTGTAAGATAGAGCAGAAAATCGTATTTGGCATACAATTTGAAACAGGAATTTTAAATTAAAAAACGGCAAAATACGGCACAAAACAAAGGAGCAAAGCACATCAAATCACAACATGACAGACGCAATGCTTTTTTTAACCAAATTTAATATTTCTGTCATTATATGAAACAAAACGCGAACTTACTTTATATAGAAGAACATCTTGGATGTAAAAATTATATCAAAGAAAATAACGTCGGATTTTCATCGCAAACTTTTACCAAAAACAATGCGGTTGATCTTAATTTGAAAAAAGAATTCGTCGTAGTATTTGTTTTGACCGGAAGGCTGAGCATCTCCGATAACAACAAACAAACTATAATCTTGACCAAGCGCGAAATAGGGCTTCTGACGAATTATTCAACCTATCAAATCTTACCAAAAACAGACTGCACCGTTGTGTTCCTCTATTTTGAGCGACCCAACTCGCGATGCGAGATGTTGGCTTTTGAGAGTATGGCCGACAAGGTAAGCAAAAAAGACAATAAGAAAATACGAAAACTGCCCATGAAAAAACCGGTAACCGATTTTCTCAAAAGTGTACTTTTTTACCTGAACGAAAAGATGAATTGCCGACATCTTCATGACATTAAGGAGACCGAACTTTTGTTCCTTATTCGCGGATTCTACCCCAAAGAGGATGTTATCCAATTTTTTACTCCCGTCATTCATTCGCTCAACAGCTTCAATAATGTGGTAAGAGCAAATTATCTCAAAGTTAAAACGGTCAATGAACTTGCCTCCATCTGCAATATGTCCACGAAGACCTTGACGCGGCGGTTTTTGTCCGAATTTGGAGAAACACCCAAGCAATGGATAATGCGCGAGAAATCCAAGTACGACAACAAACCTAAAAAACACGCATTAAACGTTTAACGACAACCCAAAAAACAGTAACCGAATAAACTGCTCTACCTTAACCGGCAATACATCCGTTTTTTTCAAATTTCCGGATAAAGAGGCAGATTTCAGGCAATTAACACGGGAAAACACGCATCTTGTCTCCTTATGGATGAAAATTGTCTCTTTTTTGTTTTTTTAACTCATTAATGGCAACTACTTTTGTATTTGGAATAATTCTATCTAAGCACGAGCACCTTACCGCTCGAACCCGGACACCCGGTATGCCAAGTATCTGCGAAAACGAAATAAAAATAAATTGACCGCGTAAAGCGACTGTTTCGACGAACTCGGAAGCGGAAGAGAACCGGTAAATAGCCCGCTCCAAGTGTCAATGACGTAGAAAAACAAACAGATGAAACAGCCATATAAAAATAACTTTGACACTCAAGGGAATGATTAATGGCGTGTACCATGTGTCCTTGAATGTAAAAAATAAAAAATAAACACATGAAAAAAAATAAATTTATGACAAAATCTTTCTCTTTTATATATCCAAAGATGATTGCGGTCATCTTATTCGTGTTTATGGGTTTAGGGAATACATATTCCGTAGTTTCGGAATATGTGCATACAGCTGACACGGAGTGTAAGCCCCGGTATTTCTACATGGACGGTTCACTTGACGATACCGAAACGCTATTGCACAGCCTGAAACCGGACGGGAAAACGTTCCAACTGTTTTCTCACGGCAGACCCGGCGAGTTACTACTCAATGGCGAGTGGATGGATGCCGAAAAAATTGCAAAGTTCCTAAAACCAAGAATCTTCAGCTCTACGCAACTCAACATATATGGCTGCGAGTTTGCCAAAGGCGAAAAGGGGCGTGAAGCAGTTGCCTATCTGGAAACAATTTTGGGCATTAATGTTGCCGCTTCCGATGACATCACAGGTAAAGATGGCGACTGGGAGTTGGAAGTAGGAGCTATGTATAATCCTATAATAGTATCTAATTACAACTATAATTTACAAACATGTGCAGGACGCGTTGGAGGAATGGGACCAAATGACGACTTTGATGGAGACGGATATTGTAACAGCGTGGATTTAGATGATGATAATGACGGTATTGTTGACTATCCGGATGAGAGTGTATGTAGACACATCACTACAGATGGTTACATTCCTCCAACTGCTAGGCAAATTGGATACAATAGTGGCCAACCTACTTTAACTTCTCAGCAGTTAATAGATATCACGGATAGAAATTCTGCAACAGAGTTTACACACAATGATATGGATAATATTCGTGATATAACTTTGACTTATAATAGAGCTTATACCGTTCAAAGTCTCAGAATTTATAATTATACCAATGGAAATATTGGAGATAACAATACACCACATATCCAATATATCAATCAGATTACTTTCTATGATGTAAATAATAACATTTTGCATCAGACTGGTCAAGTTTTCCCAACCCATACAGGCAGTCCAAATTATTATAATATAGACTTTACCGCATCGCCGTCACCTATCGAAGGTGTAGTAAAAATAGTCTTTGCTGGTTTGAAGTCCGTTGATTACGGTACTGGTCAAGGTCATTTTGGATTAACGGATTTAGTTGCCGTGGGTTGTTATGCGGACTATGATAGCGATGGATACCCAGATAAGTTCGATACCGATAGCGATAATGATGGATGCCCTGATGCTTCCGAGAGCAACGGAGGTCCTCATGCTTCTGAAAGAGGATATAAGTTTACAGATTTAGATGGGAATTGGATGATTAATACTAATCTTTATCCTGTTGGCACATTTGGAAACGTAATTGGTATACCTAATAGTGATAGGAATAATTCATATACAGGAAATATAGCCTACGACTCTAATGTCCAATCCCCCGAATGTGATGCATGTAATTCTTCAAGTTCCCAATTCTCAGATATTGATTATGACGGAGTAGGTGATACTTGTGATTTAGACAACGATAATGACGGTATTCTTGATTCTGACGAATGTTCCAGTGGGTTTAAATGTATTATTACTCCAACGACTTATTTAGATTTATCAGGGGCAACAATACTTACAGATACAGATAATAATCCATATACAGGAAAGCCACTTTTTGCATCAAACGCTGGAATTACACCTGAAGGGACACATGTTGATGTAAAAATCACTCCGGTACAATCGACTCCTGATGCAGCGACCACTTCCCTATGGCAATTAAATCCTTCGGAAGCACCGGGTACCGTTTTACACTATAATTCAGCGGGAAACAGAACAACAGAATTTATTATCGAGTTTTTTGTATCAGGAACTAGTACTCCCATTGCCGTAAGTACCGTATTTACGGCAAGAGATTTAGATGGTGACGGCGATTGGAATGCTGATGGTGTCCAAGATTCACCAAATCCACCGGCAACCGCATTTTCAGGTAGTAAAGTTGCAGATGACTATATATATACAGGAGTAGGCAATTTATTGGATTATGTTACAAAGGAATCCACATTAATTTATTCAAAAGTATTAGGACCTTATCGGTATTTCTTTTCAAATGGTACTGATAATGGTGCCTCGGGAGTCTATTCAATTGTACCAGAAATTTCTCCAACATTGAATTCCACAGCAGTAAACCTTAAATTTAGAAAATTAAGCAAGTATTCCATTTTCTATTCTGGCGGACAATTTAGTGGGCTGTTTGCTGACTTTACGCCTACGTTAGTTTCTGTTTGCGATACTGACGGAGATGGGATACCTGATTGTTTAGATTTAGATTCCGATAACGACGGCTGTTTGGATGCATTAGAAGGCGATGAAAACGTAACCGATGCTATGCTTGTCAATACCATAGGCACACTTACACTTACTGTAGGAACGGGTTCTACGGCGGAAAACAAAAATCTCGGAACCACGGTAGATACAAACGGTGTTCCCACCCTTGTAAATACAGGCGGTACCGCTGACATCGGCAATGATCAGGGACAAGGCAAAGGAAATTCACAAGACGCGCTGCTGAACTCCTGTAAGAATTACTGGATAGGGACGAGCAGTACCGTCTGGGATTTAACCGGAAACTGGACGGCGCAAGAGATTCCGTTTGCCGGTCAGGATGTGGAATTTGCCACCAACGCGAATAACAATAACAACCCGGCGGTAAACAACCTCTATGTTCCGTCCGGAGTGACCAAATCCATCGGCAGTTTAATCAATCAATCTACTAAAGCAACTGTAGTTCCTGCCGGTTCCGGATTGGTAGTGGGTGGTACGGTAACGG
>JBKEBE010000067.1:0-10986 GCA_047973025.1 Paludibacteraceae bacterium | reverse complement strand
TTTCATTCCTGAAAGACGTTTTTCCGCTTCTTTTCAGTACGGCAGTTTTTGCCTTGCTATTCGTTCTGCTATCAAAATCAATAAAGAAGTATTACTACATTTATTACACCGCGTTTGCCATCCCAACGTTGATAGTCATAGTTCCTTCTATCCTGCAAATGTGCGGCATTGAATTATCGTTCAATTTTATGCGGATTCCTATTCTGGGACAAATTCTCCGCGACTACATACATATGGCAAGTCTGGGACATCCGTTGCTGGTAATTATCATGTATATGGGAGCGCTTGATATGCGGAAACCATCTGTTAAAAAGTTGATGAATATCCGAAAAGAGATATCAATTATGGCAGGATTCCCTATATTGACTCACTCGTGGATACGCACGATACATAATTTCCCCGGTGCATTGAAATATTTTACCAATCATTCGGAGTTTATGGAAAACCCACGCGTTACGAGCGTGTTGGGAGCCGGGTTTACCAACACGGCTTTGGTACTGGGCATTGTGATGGTCGCGCTGTTTTTGGTCCTTTGGATTACCTCTTTTGATGCCGTACACAAACGCTTGGGCGGACAGCGATGGAAAAAAGTACAAAAATGGGCGTATGTGCTCTATGCTTTGTTGTTTATTCACGCTATGGGTTTGCAGATCGGACGCATGTTAGGCAGTGATGCAAGAAATAACAAGACGGAATTGGTCGCAAAACAAAGTGAACAGTCAAGAAACGAAGCAACCAACAACATCGAACAGCCCGATAAAACCGGACAAGACGCGCTTCGTAAACAAACGGGTCGTTCGGAAACGACACTAAACGAAAAACGCGACGAACATTCTGAACAAGCAAAGCAACGGGAAAGACCAGCACGTAACGAAACCGTCGCGAACCAACCTATCGAGCGTAAGAGTGAGAATGCTGTTTCACAGGAACGAAGCGGAGAGAAAAACCTGAAAGCCACTCCACAAAAAAAAGGACACGGGGTAGGCAAAGGACTTTCCGACATGAATGTAAGTAACGCCGCGAAACAATGGATCGCTACGCTCTCTTATCTGTTAATCTATGGGTCTTATCTGATTCTTCGAGTGCGTAAGGCGCGGAAAAAATCGAAGAGAAAGAGTATTTAATACGACCCAATAGGGTTAATAAGTAATCTAAAAGAATTGTTTTACTATTTTAAAAGCGGAACGTAGAAGCCATGAATTAGGAATTATGAATTATGAATTATGAATGATATTCTTTTACACTACTTATTTTCAACCGGTTGTACGCTTTGGTTTCCATACGAACAGAGCCAGTATAAACGAGATAACCGATGCGGCAATCCAAAAAGTGGCTGCCGGCATAAAGTTGTATTGGACATCGGCGCCAACCATCACTTTGTTACTATCAATGAGCCAACCGCTGGCAATGTCCTGCAACCCGGCGCCAATGTAACTGGCGATACCTACTATCCCTAACGCCGCTCCACTAGCGTTTCGCGGTACGAGATCGACAGCCATCAATCCACCAATGAAACAGATGAGTACTCCGATGGCAATACCGAACAACACCATACTCAACATATTTACCCACAAGCTGTTACCGGAAAATACGAAGAGACAAAGCCCGATGGTATTGAGTATGCCAAAAATCAGCGCCAGAGCATTGCGGTTACCTTTGAAAAGTTTATCGGAAAACCAGCCGGATAAGACCGTTCCAAAAATTCCCAACAACGCATTGATGGAGATAACCTGCGTGGCGGAAGCTAAGGAAAATCCTTTGACTTCCTGTAAGTACAACACGCCCCAACCATTGACAGCGAAACGGCTTACATACATAAAAGCGCTTGAAAGAGCGATTATCCACACGTAGGGGTTTTTCAGTACGGCTTTTTGTGTTTCCGCGACCGATTTTTTTTCTACAGTTTTGGATTCGCTCGATAAGATTTCTACCGGCGGTAAGCCCTTACTTTGCGGGGTATCGTGCATGAAAATCAGAATGATGACTACACCGATGACAGCCGCTAACGATGAACCGACAAAGCCCCACTGCCATCCGGCAATGCCTACGACAGTTCCGACAAATATAAATGATAGGAATTCACCAATGTTGTGACTGGCACTGAAAAATCCGTAAAATGTGCCGCGTTCTTTGAGTGGAAACCAGCGCGAGAGCGCAATAATGGCAGGCGCTGCTCCCATTGACTGCGACCAGCCGTTGATACCCCAAAGAATGGCGAAAAATATAAAAAAGGAGAACGTAGTTAGTGCTGTGCTACCGGTAAAGGAAAATCCGAGAATACCTACCGCCAAATTGGCAATTGCCGACACCAACAGACCAGCAGCCATAAATCGTTTTATGTTGGAATAGTCCGCCAAAAAACCGTTTACGAATTTTCCGATCGCGTAAGTAAAGAGCAGCGCCGAACCAATCATACCCAACTGATGTGCATCAAGGACTTCCGATTCGAGAATCGGTTTTTTAACGACATTCAGACTAGTACGGGCTACATAGTACAGACTATACCCAATGGTGCCGGCTAAAAAACTCGACCAACGCAGTTTGTTGTAATACTTTTTCTGTGCCGCCGCATCGCCCTGGAAGAGCTGTTCGGCGGGAGTGCTAGTTTTGAAAAATGAAAGGAAGTGCTTGAGCATGATAATGTTGCAGAAGGTTTAATGGGGATAGCATCTATTAGCTAAATAGAAGAAGTGTGATAAACTCAATCTTTACACAATGAAATTTGATGCAATTGAAACCTGTTTTTTAAAATTCCGGACAGATTTATCGCTAAACCTGTCCGGATGGACACAGTAATTATGCTATTTCAGGCTTATTTTATAATTTTTAGAGTTCTAACGTTTCCTGATTTGCTTGTCATATTAACAAGTAAGAGTTTATGATTATCGGAGATAACGATTGAAGCACCATCTTCTGTCTGTTCAAACGTTTTCAATAAAACACCTTTTACATCATATACTTTTACTTTTAATGGTTCGGTCACATTATTAAAAATCAGCAAATTTCCTCTAGCGATAACCACTGGTTCTTGTAGTTCTGTTTGTAGGTTGGAACCGGTAGGGATAGAAGGGACATTGCCAAGTCCATCAATATTTTGTGCATCAGCTCGGGAAGCAACCCAAAGCAATTGGGGATATTTACCGTCTCTGAGTTGTTGAGACCAGACAGCAGTTTCGCCCGCTAATTTCCAATAAATATTTTCCCTGATAATCATAGTTGAAACGTCCAAAACCTCCCATTATAGCATATTCGTTTTGTCCACCGGATCCTTCAAACCGAGCCATACCGGTTTCTTCATCAATAGCAGTAAGATTCAAATCGCTCAAATCATCTGATAATAAATTCCAGCCAACTATTCCAATATCTTTGTAGTTGCGTGTTTCGTAATTGAAGCCTCCTAATAAAGAGAAATTATGCTCTGAGAAGCTTTTCTTGTATGTAGCAAAGATATTGGTTGCGTAATACTCATTTCTATTGAATCTTTCGGAAAGTTTATTGTCTCCGCGACCGGAAGTAACGTATGATATTTCTCCCGGATACATGGAGTAAGGAATATTAACGCTCCTATTCATCGCCGTGTATCCATTGTAAGCATAGCTAAAATTACCTTTGATTTCAAATCCTTCAAATGGTTTGATAGTCATCTCGGCAATGTTAGTCAAATTTACGTAAGTATCTTCGTTTGTATGTTTTCCGTTTGTAATAAGAGCACTCCATCCATCCATCAATCCTGCGCTGTTGAAAATAGTCATATAAACCGGTGTTCCGTCAGGATTGACAGGTACATAACTTGCCAGACCATGTACGTTTTGATAAACAAATGAATTGTTTACCGCACCCGATCCGGGAAAAGTGTAACTGTTTCTGTAAAAACTGGTGTTGTTGCTAATTGATATATATTTGTTTATGTCAGCTGTAACTTTCGACCGAAGGTTTGCTTTTTTATATTTGTCTGTGTTGATGCGCATAATACCATCTTCGGAATAAAAACCGCCGGAAATAAGGAAACTAACTTTTTCGTTTCCACCGCTAACAGAGATATTATGTTTGTGCATCGGTCGATTTTCGTTATACATGTATCTATACCAATCGGTATTTGCATAATAGATATACGAATCTTTTCCTCCACGGTTCTGAACAACAACCCAGGGTCGTGTCGGATCTTCGGTTTTGTCATTCCGTCTATCCCACATTTCGAGCATATCTGCTTCAGTATATTTGGAGTAATTCACTCCTTGTGTAGTTCGGTAAAATAAATCGTTGATATAAACCGAATAATAACCTCGTGTTTCAAAGTCAGTTGATGTGGTTGATTGACCTACGCCATAACTGCCGTTGTAGTTCACTTTTAGTTTTCCTGAATCGCTATTTTTTGATATGGTTGTTACTAATATTACTCCGTAAGCAGCCCGTGCTCCATAAATGGCTGAAGCAGAAGCGTCTTTAAGAACTGTAATGGAAGCAATATCATTCGGATTAAAGTGTTCTATACTGGCTTCAATACCATCGACGAGTACAAGTGGTGAACCTCCGTTAATGGATGTTGCTCCACGAATATTGAGCGTACCACTACCACCTGGACGGCCGGAAGTCATGTTCACATTTAAGTTTGGTACGGTTCCTTGCAGTAAACTTACAACGGATCCGTTGGGTCTGTCTTTTATTTGTTCCGCATCAACTATACTGACCGCACCAGTCAGATTTATCTTTCTTTGTGTCCCATACCCCACCACTACCACTTCGTCAAGAGTTCGTAAATCTTCTGTCAGCCGGATGTCAAGCGTTGTATTGCTTCCGACCTTGGTTTCGATGGAATTATAGCCGACATACGAGATGTGTAAGGTAGCGTTTTCCGAAGCTTCTATCGTAAAATCGCCATCAATGTTTGTAATCGTACCGTTTTTGGTTGCAGAATCAATTACTTTAGCGCCAATAAGCGGTTCTCCTTCGGAATCGGTTACTTTGCCACTTATTTTTTTTACCGCGGGTACGCTCGTTTTTTGGGGAATGGGTGCATCTGTTGTATTTTTTTTTGTCAATACAATGTTGTTGTTGTTGTAATTGGCTTCAAGTCCTTTTTTATCCAATACCGACTGCACGACAACAGCCAAAGGCGTTTCTTTCACTTTAACATTGATATCTTTTTTGGTATCGATAAGGATGTCTCTGTAAATAAAGGTGTAATGGGTCCGAGCTTCAACCTGCTTGATAAACTCCGGTAAACTCGCGTTTCGGAGATTAAGGGTAATGGGTTGCAGCGAGTTTTGGGCATTCATTTGCACTACCCCTCCCAGTATTACTAACACCATTAGTAGTTTTTTACAGCTACCTCCTAATTTTGATTTCGATGGATTGTGTTTTCTCTGCATATTGATATATTGTTTAGTATTTATCATTTTAATTCCTGTATATTTCAATCGTATCGTTTTGTCTTCTAAATTGTAGATTTTGATACTGAATTTTAAATACTTGCAACGCGTTTTCTATCTTTTCTTCTTTGAAAGTTCCGGAGATGATGTCGTTAGCTATATCGGGATAATGATTGATAATTCGCACTCCGTACCACTCTTCTAAGCGAGTTAACACATCGGCAAACCGCTCCGAACTGAATTTCAGCTTGTTATACATCCATGCTGTTTCAAGCTCGTTATCGGTATTCATAATCTGCATCATCCCCGTTCGTTTGTCGAAAACAGCTTTTTCATTGGGTTTCAAATAGTAATCTTGTGAAAGCTCACTTCCACTAAGTTTGATACTTCCTTCCACGAGAGACGTTTCGACAATATCTGAGTATTCGCGCGCCTTGGCGTTGAAAGATGTTCCCAAAACTTCTACTTCTAATCCGCCCACATGTACGACAAATGGTTTTGTTTCGTCTTTCGCAACTTTGAAAAAAGCTTCACCGGTTAGTTCAACCCGTCGTAGTTTCTTGTCATTCTGCAAATATTGAAGAGTGCTGTTAGCGTTTATCCAAACTTTTGTATGGTCGGGCAACGTAATCATGGCTTTATTTCCTTTTTCGACACCGACTACCATACTTCCGGAATTTTCCGGTTTCAGGATATAAGTCAATAATACTGAACCAACCAATAGTATGGGAATTAATACGATTGCGATCTTGAGAAGCAAGCTGTGCCTTTCGTGCTTTTTGTCGTGCTCAATATAGAAGTTCAATTTATTTCTGATATCATTCTTTGTCCCTTCATCCAAGTTGCCGGAAAGGATATTTTCATTCCATTCTTGCTCCATTGTTCGCGATAATTCATCTTCCGGCGTGTGGTTCAGGTAGTGTCGCATCTCCATGAATTCGTTGCGGTCGATATTGCCGTAGAGAAATTTTTTATATAAGTTCTTAATATGCCGGTTCATTTTTGTCATTTACTAACTACACGTTTCAACTTTGTTTTGGTACCATTCTCCCGAATAAAAAAATGGACACATCAGAGAAAAAAGTAAAACATTTTAGTTTTCAGCAACCCTTCTTTAATTTTTTTCAAAGCAGTTGTTAGCTGATTTTTAACCGTTTGTTCTGCCAGGTTAAGTTCTTCGGAAATTTCGTCTATTGTTTTTCCTTTTTCTCTGCTCAATTCGTAAACTTCCAGTTCTCGGTCAGTAAGGAGTTTTTTGCAAAGTTTGAGTATTTTTACAAAATCGTCGTATAACAACTCAGAATCAGCTTGGTTTCCTTCCCGCTGACGCACAGCTTCTTTATAGCTGATATAGAGTTCCATCTCTGCTTGGTTGATTTGTTTGCGAAAGGCGTCAATCAACCGATGATTGGCTATGGTAAAGAGAAGAGACTGGAGAGAACCATCAACCGACAACGACTCCCGCATCGACCACAGACGGAGAAATGTATCCTGAACGATATCGCCGGCAATCTCGCGAGACTTGGAGTGTGCCAGCGCAAAGCTGTAAATTTTGTCAACATACATATCATAAATAGCGTTGAAGGCTTTGTGCGAACTTCTATTCAATTCTTTGATGTAGGATTTCAGGATGTCGTGTTCCATCGTTATCGTTTTGAACGTGAAATAATGCACAAGATTACTTCATCTATTGTTTATACGTTTCGTAACAGGTTTAGTACTATCCCCAATTTATGTTGTAAAACATATTGGTTGGTAAAGATGGGATAAAAAACGTATATTACGATATGTGTTACGTGATTTTAATACAGATATAACCGTTTTTTAAACTGAAATTACCGCTATCGAATAGATCAATAGCGGCTATTTTTTATGCAAGTTCATTTGTTTGAAACTATTGGTATAGTATTCGGGAAAAGACCTTAAAATAAAACAAAAAAGTTGTCCGATAGCGTTTTATCGGACAACTTCTTGCGTATCATCAAAGCTGTTTTCAGCCTATTTATAAAGTTTGTCTATGGCTTTTGTATTATCCACAGGCATCAGTGTGAAAGAATAATTGACGTCAGTTTCTTTCGGAACAATTTGATAAGGCTTTTCGGGCAAAGCTCCCCAGGAGTCATTTCCACCTAAGCCCTGCATTTTGTAATCGATAAATAAATCGACCGTCTCGGATGGTTGGTAAGCATTGCGATGTTTTTTCTCCGGTGCCGTACCTACCGGGGCTTTATTGTGCCAATCCAAGCCATTGTCGATTGTTTCGAGTAGTACGTTAGACGCGTTGAACTCAAACTGCTTATCGCTGTAAACGAGCATTCCGGCTCCCGACTTGTTTGTTAATGCCAGCCAGCTAACATCCGTGTGATGACCGTTTTCTTGTGCAAAAACATATTTCTCAACCATACTTGACACATCTGTCTTATATCGATCGATAAATGTAGCCGTTTTTCGATCCACGTAGTTTCCTTCGGGTCCACGTCCGTAATATTCCGCTTTTGTAAATTCTACAGGCATCCGCATCCGCATGCCTACACGGAACACTAACGGCAGATCACTATTCCGCGCGTCAAAATGATTTTCTACCTTAATTCTTCCATCGTCATAGATTGTATAGCAAACATCCCAACTCGCCTTCGCTTGCGGATAATCATAGGTGTATGCCAACTTGACATTTTCATCCGTGGATAGTATAAGATTCCGGGCTTCCAACGCTTGGTAACTCGCATCTTTCCATTCCCGAATTTTTAACGGTGTTTTTGCTCCATAGTCATTATCGAGCGGAGCGCGCCAGAAGAAAGGACGTAATCCGAATCCGCCGTCAACGAATTCTTTTCCTTTGTATTGATAGGATGTCATGATACCGGATATTTTGTCAAATACGACCGCATAGTTTCCGCCCGAGACTTTTATCGTTGAATTGCTTTCTTCAACTACGGGCGTTTTTGAGTTAGACGTGTTTGTCTGTAATACCAAATCGTTGACAACAAATTGGTCTTTTGCTACGACCCAATTTGCCGGAATCAGTCTTTCTTCCTCCTTTTGAAAGGCGAAAAAATTCACTGTAAAATGTTTTCCGGCTTTTGTCAGCGAAGCAATTCCCGGTATTTCAATCGTTTTAGTTTGCAGCGGGGACACATTGGTTGATAAAGTTCCCTTTTTCAATGTTTTACCATTAGACTTTACTTCATATTGAAAATAATATTGACTCAGATCTACGAAGAAATTCTCGTTGTAGATATCCACGGTTCCTTTGAGCATGTCAAAGTTTTTAAACCAGATATTTTGATAGACTTTACGCATTTCTTCGGTCTGTGGTTTGGTTGTTCTATCTGCATAGACTACTCCGTTGATACAGAAATCACCGTCTGAAGGAGTCCCTTTTGGTCCGAAATCGCCGCCAAAAGCCCAATATTTGTTTCCGTCTTTATCGGTTTGAGCCAATCCTTGATCGACCCAGTCCCATATACATCCGCCTTGAAGCAAGGGGTATTTCCGAATGATATCCCAGTAATCCTTGAAGTTTCCAAGGCTGTTACCCATCGCGTGCGCATATTCACATTGAATCAACGGACGATCGGAATCGGGAGATTGAGCATACTTTTCGATTTTTGAAGGTTTTTCGTACATCGGACAATAAATATCTGTATTCCACTCCAAAAGCGCACGCTCATATTGTACCGGACGAGAGGCATCCCTACCCTTTATCCAATTGTACGTATTGTAGAAGTTGTACCCGTTTCCCGCTTCGTTCCCCAGAGACCATATTACTACGCTCGGATGATTTTTATCTCGCTCCACCATGCCTTTGGTGCGGCTGATATGGGCATTTAAAAACAAAGGAGTATTTCCCAAGGTATGGCGTAAATCGTATCCCATACCGTGCGATTCGATGTTGGCTTCGTCGATAACGTATATTCCGTACTCATCTGCCATTTTATAAAACAATTCTGATTGCGGATAGTGACAGGTACGAACTGTATTTACATTGTATTTGCGAAACAATTCAAAGTCTTTCCGCATAAGTTCCTCCGTTACATAATGACCGGTAAATTCGTTGTGCTCATGGAGGTTTACCCCCTTTACAAGAACGGGCTGTCCATTGATCATGAATTGTTTGTTCTTAATCTCGGCAGTACGGAAGCCCACTTTTAGCTCAGTAGCCTCTACCGTAGCTCCGGACTTATCTTTTAATTCTACAACCAGCGAATAAAGATTCGGTTCTTCTGCCGACCATTTTTTTACGTTGGGGATATTGTCGGTAAATTCTAAAGCCGATTTATTGGAAGTATTACCGTCCTTTGTTTCTTTCGAGACTATATTTCCATTTTTGTCTTTCAATCGGTAGGAGACGGAATAGCGAGAATTTATCGCGAAATCTAAATTTTCAACATCAACCTTGATGGAGAGACATCCGTTCCGGTAACCGGCATCCAAAGGGGATAATACAAAAATATCTTTCAATTGAAGTTTCGGGCGTGCTGTAACATATACATCCCTTTCAAAGCCGGACAGACGCCAAAAATCTTGACACTCAAGGAAGCTCGCGTCTGAGAAACGGTGTATTTGTACTGCCAAGACATTCTTCCCGGCTTTCGCTTTGTCTGAGATATTGAACCTTGTCGGCAATTTACTTTCTTTGGACATTCCCAGAAATTCTCCATTGAAATAATAGTAAGCAGCACCCTTGACCGCGTCAAAATTGAGGGTAATATCTTTTCCTATAAACGACTGCGGAATGTCAAACTCTTTGCGATAAGTACCCGTCGGATTGAATTCTTCGGGAATATGAGGCGGATTCGGTTTATCCAAATAGGGCGGAAATCCGGGCGATATGAATACGAATATTGTATTCACATAAATAGGGATTCCGAACCCTTGAACTTCCCAGTTTCCCGGAACTTTGATGTCTTTCCAGCCGACAGGGTCGAAGTCTGTTTTGTAGAAATCTTGCATCGGACGTTGTGAAAAGCTATCAACGTAATGGAATTTCCAATTGCCATTCAACATCATCACTTCACTTCCTTTTGAAGTAACTGAAGCTTTTTCCGCTTCCGATGCCGTATTGAATGATGAGAAGGTAGCTCGGGCGGGAATTGTGTTAATCTCCATTAAATTAGGATTCGTAATCTGTTGATATCTTTCTGTCTGATTTTGAGATTGTAACAAGAATAATGTCAAGCAGACGCAGATAATGAATGTAAAATTTCTTTTTTGTGTGTTTTTCATTGTCTTAACCTAATAAATTTATGTATATGATAATGTTTAATCTAAAAAGCTACAAATATACACAAAAACATCTAAACCGGACATTTAATGATACTGGAAAACGTGTTAAAAACTACGTAATAAATTTAGCAAAAAATTATTATACTAAACCACTATGGACTGGAAGTCCATAGGTTTGTTGAAAAGAAAGAATGAAATTCTTTCTACTGTGTGGAAATATGTACTTTTGAAGTATGGAAAACAAACAACGATTTAATGGGCACACAATTTCAAGACTTACAGCTCATATTGTTTGGGTTACAAAATATCGTTATAAAGTATTGGATGGAGATATTAAAGTTAGATGTAGAACATTGATAAAACAAATTTGTATGACTGAAGATGTTACAAT
>JBKEBE010000055.1:0-12788 GCA_047973025.1 Paludibacteraceae bacterium | reverse complement strand
CGTCTGTTTACGGTTTTTGCCAAAGGAAGAGCAAAAGACAATCCTTTCTTTAAACTCTCGACCGAAGAATTTGTACTAATGATGGATTTCATCAAAGCAACCCGTAAGGAAGGTAAAATCAACGCGTCATACGGATGTGAAGGCTACCTGCGTGATTACGAAATGGAAGTGCGCGACGAACCCTATTTCTGCCAAGCAGGTGTTCATATCGGCTCGGTCTTGGCTAACGGCGATATAAGTGCCTGTCCGAGTATGCGTGGAGATTTTATTCAAGGTAATATTTACAAAGACGATTTTTGGAACGTTTGGAATACACGCTACCACAATATGCGTGATAGAAGCTGGACAAAAACTGGCAAATGCGCCACGTGCAAATCGTACAAATACTGCCAAGGGAATGGACTGCATCTGCGAGACGAGAAAACCGGCGAACTACTTCAATGTCATCTGGAAATGATGGGGATGGCAACATAGAAACTCGTGATTCGATTAAGAAAGTATGCGATAAACCGGTTCGTTTTTTTCAAGAGCCTAAAACGTTTTAACGATCTTTGTAGTCATTGGATAAAAGAAAAAACAATTTCCATCCTTGTACAATTTATCGAGACAATATTGCGTAATTGTGTGCCGACGCATATATTAAAAGATTTCGAGATTTACGGAGGAAAAGTATTCGGAGAGTTGGGTAATAGAACTTTGGAAGAAAATTAGACAAGATACAACGTGTCATTCGCGATAGGTCGGCAGGCTATTTGACGCTTGTGTACAAGAGTAGTCCAAAGTCCGGTCGGTGGTTATTTGGCGTAAGCTACGAAGTAATAGCTTCCGCAGTATCAAAAAAAAAAAACGGCGTTAACCGTTCTTTTATCTCGTGATTCAGCTGGGGCTCGAACCCAGGACCCCATCCTTAAAAGGGATGTGCTCTACCTGCTGAGCTACTGAATCTCCTTATTTTATTTGCCTTATCTCGTGATTCAGCTGGGGCTCGAACCCAGGACCCCATCCTTAAAAGGGATGTGCTCTACCTGCTGAGCTACTGAATCAGTCTTTCAAAAAGCGGTTGCAAAGATACTGTTTTTTTTCAAAAGAACAAATTCAAGTATCGAGAATTTCAAAAATAAAGTGTCGATGTTAAAAATGAAACAGTAAACGGATGGAGAAATTACCACTTATTTTTTGACTGTCTGATTCTTGTCCCTTTTTTAAAGGCAGATACGACCCTTATTATACGCTACCCATTCAGAATCATGCCTTACCTCGAGCATACTGAATTGTCGCAATGGTCGGATCGCGAGAAAAAATTGTATTTTTGTGCGGCTTACTATCTCAGGGATATACCCATCTGACCAAAACCAAAAGGGTACTCGGGATTCTCGACTTTTTTACCATTGTGTGATGTGTCTTTTTTCTATTTCATTCCACCACATCGCCGAAAAGCGTTGCCGAGCTCGACCTGTTTATTCTTACTCGGATAGTCTCGCCTATCCGACGCCCTTCACGAGAAAAAATCACGACTTTGTTTTGCGATGTTCGCCCAAAGAGTTGTTCCTTAGAGCGTTTTGAAAACCCTTCAACCAACACTTCGTATGTTTTACCAATGTCGCGCCTGTTACTGGCGTTTGAAAGCTCATTTTGAAGCTTTATGATTTCATCCAATCGGCGTAGCTTAACTTCTTCCGGGACATCGTCAGGCAGTCGTTTGGCAGCGTAAGTCCCGGGTCTCTCCGAATATTTAAACATAAACGCTTGGTCAAAACCAACTTCACGCATTAAAGAAAGCGTTTCCTGATGGTCTTCCTCCGTTTCGCTGTGAAAACCACAGAACACGTCCGTACCAATGGTACAATCAGGCAAATATTTACGAATTGCCGCGACACGTTCCAAGTACCACTCTCGGGTATATTTTCGATTCATGACCTGCAACATCTTGTTGCTTCCGCTCTGCACCGGTAGGTGAATAAAACGACAAATGTTCGGATGGGAAGCCATTACCTGAAGCGTATCGTTACACATATCCTTAGGATGGGGAGATGTAAATCGGAAACGTACTTCAGGAGTCGCTTCCGCGACAATTTGAAGCAGTTCCGGAAATTTTACCACATTACCGTCTTTCTTCAATTTGTATGAATTCACATTTTGCCCAAGCAACGTAACTTCCTTATAACCTTTTAGTTGTAGGTCTTTTAGTTCGTTCAAAATACTTTCCACGTCGCGACTACGCTCACTCCCACGTGTATAAGGGACGATACAGTATGAACAAAACTTGTCACAGCCCCGCATGATCGAAATAAATCCGGAAATTGTTTTCCCGATTCGCGTCGGAATCACATCCCGGTAGGTTTCTGTTTTGGAAAGCTCGACATTGATCGCCCGCTCCCCTTTCGCGGCACTACCCATTAAATTTGGTATATCCAAATAAGAATCCGGTCCCACGACGAGATTTACGCCATGGCTTTCAATCAAATCTTCTTTGACGCGTTCTGCCATGCAACCTATCACACCGATAACCAAATTTTTATTCTTTTTCCTTAGCGCACGGATATTCTCCAAACGATTATAAACCCGTTGTTCTGCGTTATCACGCACAGAACATGTATTTATGAAAATAGCATCCGCGTCTTTTTCGTTGTCTGTCAGCCGAAAGCCATCCATTTCCATTACTGATGCAACGACCTCGCTGTCAGCGACATTCATCTGACATCCATAGGTCTCGATAAACAGTTTTTTGTCATTCAACTCGGATTTAGAGTCCGGTAAATTGACAGAAGTGTTTTCTACCATAATTAATATTTTTTGTGAAGTTGCAAAGTTACTCATTTTCGTCTTAATCGAAAAGATATCCGACTGTATGCTTGAGTATGTTGTATCTTCATCTCCTTGAACATAGACAGTTTAATGCGATTATGCTCGTATTTTCTACTAAAAATCCGGTATCCTTTGAATTAAGGCCACAATTTTTTTAAAAATAAAATCAAAAAATTTGCGTGTATGCAAAAGGGATATTGTATTTGCAGGCATAAACAAACAAATAAATTTTTCATAATTAAGGTTTAGGTTAGAATATAGCAATAGGTGGCTGTGAAGTGGTCTGTTGCTTTTAATTTGTCCTTTTTTTGAAAAGAAATGTCCTTTTTTCTTGGTGACTAAAAAAAAAGCATTACATTTGCAGGCGTAAACAAACAGATAAATTTTTCATAATTAAGGTTTAGGTTAAAATGTAGCAATGGGCGGCTGTGAAGTTGCCCATTGCTTTTTGTTTGTCCTTATTTCAAAAAAAAAGTCCTTTTTTCTTGGTATCTAAAAAAAAAGCGTTACATTTGTAGGCGTAAACAAACAGATAAATTTTTCATAATTAAGGTTTAGGTTAAAATGTAGCAATGGGTGGCTGTGAAGTCACCCATTGTTTTTTCTATCGAATTTTGTAATTCGTTTTTTTTTAGTATCATTGTAAAAAATTTCAGATAATATGGATAGTATTGGAGATGTAATCTATATTTTCGTTTTAATTATTTTTGCTGTTGCCGGAATGATTGGAAAGAAAAAAGAAAAGGAAAAAAAAGCGCGACATCAAATGCCAACGCCCGCGGCACCTAACCCTTGGGAAGACCTGGAGGAACAAATCAGAAGGAAGGAAAATGCGCAGAAACAGGAGGCTGAATCTCTGACGCGGAATAAACCACCTATGCAAGATTTGACTCAGCACTCCGAGTATGTTCCGGTATCTTCAGAAGCAATTTATTCATCTGAGTACGAAACGCCAATTTATGAAACGATGAGCTATGAAACCGTTGAAGACATTAGTACGTTGAGAATAAAAAAACAGGTTGAAAGTACTGTTTCCAAAAATTTTTCTCCATATCAAACAAGCCATTCAGACATGAATAACTCGTCTTCTAAATCGACAAACGTATCTTTTGTTAATCCGGAAGAAGCAAAAAAAGCATTTATATATTCCGAAATTTTTAGCCGAAAATACGATTAACTAATAGAAACAAGCAAGACAATTCTCAAATGAGGTTAATTCTTATTTAGATGCGTTATGTGGTATTTTTGCATCATGGAAACAGAATTAATTCGCATGTTGGTTGGTCTCGTCTGCCTTTTTTTTCGCAGAAAGTATAAATATCCAACGGATAACTTTCAAATCAAAGCACCGGATTTTTCGGCTTTCTTTGTGAATTGAGTATATCGGTAAATTTATGAAAAAAGCAATTCTACTAGTATACTGCATCTTACTTCTTGCCAATTGTACAAAGAGACAGCCACGCAGTCAACAAGCCGAAAAGGATCATGTTCAGGTTAACCGGAGTTATTCGGTCGGTTTTTCCATCAAAGATACAGAAAATTACAAGGAAGTCGTCGTATTTAGCCCATGGGAGCGAAATGCGGTTTATGCTCGTTACTATTTAGTAAGAGATGAAAATCAGCAGACACCTGTCGATGGAATAAAAGTGAAAGTGCCACTTGAGTCTATCGCGACAACTTCCGTAACGCATTTAGGGTTCTTCAATTTATTGGGAGAAGCGGATAAAATAACCGCGATTTGTTCTCCCGGATTGGTTTATGATCAGCAAATCCAAACTAATTTTTCTGCCGGAAAGATAATTGCTTTGGGAGATGCCTTCCGTTTGAATGTGGAAAAAATAATGGTGCTCAATCCCGATGGACTAATGATGAGCGGATACAACAGGACCGATGCCAATGCGGAACGGGTTCAACTGGCGGGAATCCCCGTGATTTACAACAACGAATGGATGGAGTCGTCTCTTCTCGCGAGAGCAGAGTGGATAAAATTCGTCGCGGTATTTTTCGACAAGTCACGTCTGGCAGACAGTATTTTCAGCGAAATAGAAACTCGGTATGACAGCGTGAGAATCAACGTGACGAATGTTTCTTATAAACCGAAAATCATTTCAGGCAGCAATTTTCGAGGAACATGGTACATGCCCGGTGGAAACAGCTACATGAGCAAACTCTACCAAGACGCGGGAGCCGATTATTTTTACGCGAATGACACCACAGTTGGTAGTTTGCCACTAAATTTTGAGTCTGTGCTGAGGGACTTTAGCAATACCGATTTTTGGTTGAATTGCAATTTTAACACCATAAATGAATTAATTCAAGCTGACAAAAAAAATGAATTATTTCGCCCGGTAAAAGAAAATCGCGTTTACAATTTCAATAAAAGACAATTGCCTTCGGGTGCCAACGATTTCTGGGAAAGCGCGGTTGCGAGACCGGATCTACTACTCGGAGACGTAGTTGCAATTTTACATCCGGATTTGATGCCGGACTGGGAATTTGTATATGCAAAACGTCTGACTCGTAGGTAAAGATGTAACTAAAGTGAATTTGACGTCAATCACTAAATGTAGAATGCGGATTATTAAATTAGTTAAAAATCTGCATACTCGGTTAAATTAAAAGTCAAGTCAGGAATGTCAAAATATTCTGTATCAAGTACCAAAACTCCTTTTAAAGGGACGTGGGGCATCGTGTTTATACTTTTGGTATTGTTATTTTTGGTAGATTTGGCTTGGGGAAGTGTCCGTATCCCTTTTCGGGAGGTTATCACTACATTTTTAGGTACAGGGACGAACGGAATCAATTCCGAAATTCTGTTCAACTTTCGCCTACCCAAAGCAATAACGGCAATTCTTGCCGGTTCCGCGCTTTCTACAGCCGGGCTGATGATGCAAACCTTTTTCAGAAATCCGCTGGCAGATCCCTATATGTTAGGGGTGAGCTCAGGAGCAAGTCTGGGAGTGGCGTTGGTAATGATGTCAGCCGGCATTCTTCTTGGTGGTTTAGGATCATGGTTCATCGTTTTGGCAGCGATTGCAGGAGCTGCTTTGATTATGTTGCTCGTAGTGGGTGTCTCTTTTAGGGTTCGGCAAACGGTCTCGTTGCTCCTTGTCGGAATCATGTTTGGAACAATAACTTCGTCTGTTGTGGGTATATTACAGTACTTCAGTAATCCGGACGCCATAAAATTGTTCGTCATGTGGAATCTTGGAAGTCTGAGTGCTGTCTCGTGGCAACATTTGCAAGTATTAACCCCCATCGTATTGGTAGGATTACTAATGGCTTTTCTGTTACAGAAGAGGTTAGATGGCTTGTTGCTGGGAGAAAATTATGCCCGAGGACTCGGGATTCCTATCCTGCAAACCCGAGTAATAATCGTCTTGGTAACGAGTTTACTCGCCGGTTCGGTTACTGCTTTTACGGGACCAATCGGTTTCGTAGGGATTGCTATTCCTCATATCGCGCGCGGACTTTTCAAAACTGCGCGACACCGCACGCTTATTCCGGCAACGATGGTACTGGGAGCTACATTGATTTTAATTTGCGATGTCGTCTCTCAGCTTTCTACTTATACACTGCCGATTAACACTATTAGTTCACTCTTTGGAGCACCGATAATCATTTGGATAATTTTGAAGCGTAAGTAACGATAACCACTTTTACTACCGGGAAAATAAGTCGTCTAATATGAAAATAATATCCTTATCGGTTTAGCTTTGATACCCAAAGGCTACATAAGTAATATAGAAGATTTATGCTAATGTTTTAAATCAACACTTCGTCAAACTTTTACTTATACAACTGATAATCAATTCTTTGTTACGTTGAAATTGTGAGAATATAAGCCTCGTATATTCAGCTTGTTATTGGTTTAGTTTAAAAAATACCGAAGTGTTGAAATAGGAAACAAGAATTAAGCATGAGATTCTTTTGAGCGTTTTTCGCCTTTACTATCGGTTGCTTATCCCCCCTCTGAAAAAAAGACAAAATCCAACTCAAAATAACACCCAAAAATCCTTAAAACAATTCATTTACACGACTTATCAAGCAAATCCCATCTGTAAGCCATGAATAATCCCCGCAGTTAATTCTACTTTTGGATTTATTTCGTACTTTTGTGCTGATATTCAAATCAAATTAAAAAGCATTATGATTAAACCAACATTATTTATTCTTGCGGCAGGAATGGGAAGCCGTTATGGTGGGTTGAAGCAATTGGACGGATTAGGACCTAACGGCGAAACAATCATGGACTATTCCGTTTACGACGCGGTGCGTGCCGGTTTCGGAAAAGTTATATTTGTAATTCGAGAATCGTTTGAAGAAGACTTTCGAAACATTGTTCTTAAAAAGTACGAAGGAATTGTTGAGACAGAAGTGGTATTCCAATCTTTAGATAATATTCCGGAGGGATTCACCCTGAACCCGGAGCGTATCAAACCTTGGGGCACCAACCATGCCGTGATGATGGGAAAAGACGTCATCAAAGAGCCTTTTGCCGTAATTAATGCAGATGATTTTTACGGGAAAGATTCTTTTGATGTGATTGCCGATTTTCTAAGGAACGCCGTTGGAAAAAAGAATGAATACTGCATGGTGGGTTATCGGGTCGGCAACACGTTGTCTGAGAGTGGGTCAGTAGCCAGAGGCGTATGTTCCGTTGATGACAAAGGCAATCTGACAACTGTTGTAGAGCGTACTTCCATACTTCGCGAAAATGGAAACATCGTATTTTCCGATGAAAATGGCGATAAGGTTACTTTGAACGAAAATACACCGGTATCAATGAACTTTTGGGGGTTAACACCCGATTATTTCCAATATTCTGAAGAAATGTTTAAAAATTTTCTGAAAGAGCATGGAAACGAACTAAAGTCAGAGTTTTTCATTCCATTGGTTATTAACGATTTGATTGTGTCCGGTACGGCTACGTGTAAAGTGTTAGATACCTCGGCAAAATGGTTTGGTGTAACGTATGCCGATGATAGAGATGAAGTTGTCGCTAAAATTCAACGTTTAGTCGATGCGGGAGTTTATCCGGAAAAGTTGTATAATAGTTGATTGATAAACTGATTAGTTTAGATGTGTATTCGTCCGGTAATCGGAGGATGTGCATCTGCGTAACAATTCAAAAAAATAGATATGGCAAAAATTTTAGTAACCGGAGGAACAGGATATATTGGTTCTCATACCGTTGTGGAACTCCAGCAAACAGGTTATGAAGTGGTAATTGTTGATAATTTATCCAATTCAAACATCGAAGTGCTGAATGGAATTGAAAGTATTACGGGGGTGCGTCCGGCTTTCGAAAATATCGACTGCTCGGATTATGTAAATATGGACAGGATGTTTGAAAAGCATACCGGGATTGATGGAATAATCCATTTTGCAGCCAGCAAGGCAGTCGGAGAGTCTGTGCAAAAACCGCTACTCTATTATCGCAATAATTTGGTTTCTTTAATGAACTTATTGCAGTTGATGCCAATCCATGGAGTATCAAACTTTGTTTTTTCATCATCCTGCACAGTCTATGGACAACCCGATGAGCTTCCTGTAACCGAAGAAGCTCCCATCAAAGTCGCTCTCTCGCCTTATGGAAATACCAAGCAAATCGGAGAAGAGATTATTCGGGATATCGTTCATGCTGACGACTTTTATCGTGCCGTAATACTCCGCTACTTTAATCCTATCGGAGCGCATGCTTCGGCAAAAATTGGCGAGTTGCCCAACGGTATCCCGAATAACCTGCTACCGTATGTAACTCAGACAGCTATGGGTATTCGCAAGCAGCTTCAAGTATTCGGTAACGACTACAATACGCCGGATGGCTCTTGTATTCGCGATTACATTCATGTGGTCGATTTGGCAAAGGCTCACGTAATTTCTATTCAGCGCATGCTGGAGGGAAAAAGCAAGAATAATATTGAAACATTTAATCTGGGTACTGGCCGTGGAGTCTCAGTTTTTGAGCTGATTAATACCTTCGAGAAGGTGAATGGTGTCAAAGTTCCTTACCGTGTGGTCGATAGGCGTGAAGGAGATATTGAGAAAGTATGGGCTGATCCTTCTTACGCGAATAGTGTTTTGGGATGGAAAGCGAAAGAAACTGTCGAAGAGACTCTTAGAAGTGCATGGAAATGGGAATTGAATTTGGCTAGGAAAGAGAAAAAGAATTGACGACCCACGTCTTTTTATAATTTTTTCGTTGTTTCCTAACCGGAATATCTGCAACACATTTTTACGCGAGAATGAAAAAAGAAAATAGCGAACAATTTTGTTCGCTATTTTCAATACTTTTCTTTGATTTTACTTTACTTCTTCAAAAACAAAAAAGCCTTATTTATAAGGCTTTTTGATTGTATGGTACAAATAAGGTACAGAAAATAAATCAAATAATATCTATTATAAAATTGATATTCAGTATTTTGTATTGTAATTGATAATAATAGACAAACAATATAAATACAATGCAAATTTAGTGTTATTTGAGCAGCTATACAACAAAAAATCCCGCACTTTCGGGCGGGATTTTGTTAGATGATAGAATGACCGGATTTATTTCAACTTCCATACAAAATAAATACCGGCTAACACCAAAGCAAATAGAGCAAAACGACCGCACCATATTTGGAAACTTTGCCAGCTTGTAAGAGGTTCTTTTACCTGTTTGACCACTTCCACCGGATAAGGCACCCGGATTGTGTCATTGATAAAAATTGAATCTTTGACAATGCGGTTTTTGTACAGGTACTTGTATCGTTCCTGAATCAAGGTATCTCCTTTCTCCTTGACAAAAACGGAATCGTAACGGAAAATCAAGTCTTTGACGAGATTATCCCTATACTCTATTTTGGTAGTTTCTACCGGAATGTATTTGACCGATTTGCAGGAATACAACAGAGTTGCTATTGCTGCGAGGAAAAGAAGTTTTTTCATTGGATTTTGATTTTAGTTTGTAGTTTGATACCTGCGTGTACTGCTGAAATATCAGCGTTCTGTCCGTTCTCGACAAAGCTCATGGCCGCAACGATTAGAATATATTCAGTGCCATCACGGGCGGTTAGTTCCTTGTTTTTGGGAACACCCGACCATCTTTCAACATGGGTGATATAACTTTCCGTATCGTTTTCGGTCGGTGGTGCCCAGTGGGCAATGATCTTTTCAATGGTATTTAATCCCTGGGAAAGGTACGTCCCAAGGATTACAAAACCGGCACGGTAGCCATAAGGAAGTGACGAGAAAGTTTTGGAACTCTTGTCCCTACCTTTTATTTCTCCCTGAAATTGTTCGCCACTTTGCCGGATATTCAATGGATTGTTGTTTCGAAGCCCTCTCGATTTCATGATTATTCCTCCTGCTTTTTTGAGTTTAGAAATGAAATGAGGGTTTGAATTTCTTCTTTATTTTCAAAGAGTTTGAGTAGTACCTTTTGAATCTCGTCCACGTTTTTGGTTTCCTGCCTGAGATTCTCAAAAACGGATTTCGCTTCGACCAGGACAATTCCGATAGCCCCGACAACCGTGAAATATGGCATGTCAAATACCACACTTGCCACAATATCGGCAATCGAAAGCATAATCATTAAACCAAAGTAGCTGGTCAGCTTGGTAATAGTGCGGCGATAGCCGAAACTGGTACGGACAATTTTCAGACGTTTTGCGCGCCTTACTCCGAAAAACAGGTCAATCAGCACAGACAGAAAAACACAGGTATAGAGGACTGCCAGAACAGTCAGGAGCGAATTAAAGTTGCCCCAATCCTTATTCATTATTAATCGTATCATATTTGTTTGATTTTTAAATTAGTGGATTCAAAAAATCCAGCTCTTTCGGGCGGGATTTGTCTGCAAGAAAACAACGAGTAAGCGAGGGCAGAAGACAAACTTGTTTGCATTATGCCGAGCGTGAGTTGTTTATCCAAAACAGATAGTTGCCTACGCTTAGGCAACAGTCACAGAACCCAGATAGGAGCTGTTTGCCACGTCTTTACCATCTTCGGTAATGAAGCCCAGGAACACTTCCACGCTTTCACCAACCCAATCAGCAGGGACGGTAATGTCTTCAGTTCCGGCTACACGCTGGTTGCCGCCAGTATCGAAAACAGATTCCGCCCGGGTTGGATTCAGAACAACGATCAAAGCTTTGTCGGTTGCGGTTGCATTACCACTGCCGGAGTTGTCAGCCCAATTCAGGGTAACGACACCATTTGCAGAGATTGCAACACCGTTCAAAGCTCCGGTGAGTGAACCACGAGAAACAAGTACCTTGGTCATGTCAACGCTGAAATCGGGGTAAGCCCCGGCGATTGCATTGCCCAAAATGTAAGACATTGCAGCGTTGAACGCAGTTAGCTTGGTGGTGTACTTCTTGTAACCAACACGGATAAATCCGGTTATCGGTTTCAGAATAGCCAAAACAAGTGCAAACTTGGAACGCTGGCTCATTTGTCTGTCGGTGCGGGGATTGCTTACCGAAGTAGCTTTTGCACGCATGTAGCTAATGCCTTTCCATTTGCCACCTACAACGTTTCCCACTTTGCCTGAGAAACTTCCGAGAATACCTAAATTAATCTTTCCCATTTCTTTAAAAGTTTATGGAGTTAATACTAAAAATAACTTGGACTTGGTACGGAGGAGATCCCTTTCAAACCTTGACCAGAACAAATGTAATTGGAGTTATTCAGCAGATTATCAGATTAGAATCCTATGCGTTTCTTTGCCTTAACCTGCCGTTTTCCTCGCGAAAAAACACGAAAACCGAAAAGAAAATGTAAACACCCTCTTACTGCAAGAAAAAGCGAAGAGAAACGGAGCGTTGAGGCTGTCAAGGTTTTTTGTCAGAATTTCCATTCTGGACTATATCGGCTACGCTCGGCATAGTCAAACAAGTTTGCCTCTGCACTCACTTGCACGATAAGTCTACCCGACCAGAGGGAGGTGTGGAGATTGTGACAAAAACCCGAAGGGCTTGACCTTTACTGACTCATTTTATTGCTGTTATCTTTGTGAACATTTTTTTGTCGCATATATCATACTTTAAAATTTCACATGAAATGGAAAATCCTTTTGAAATTATCGAACAAAGACTCAAAAACATTGAAAATGAGCTTTCGGAATTAGCAAAAATGGTAAAAATACCCATACATAAAGAAATAACAGAAGAAATAATGACAGTAGAGCAACTTTCGGATTATTTGACGATAACAAGACAGACCATTTATGAGAAATGCTCAAAAAAAGAGATTCCTTATTTTAAAGCAGGGAAGCGATTGTATTTTAAAAGAGTGTAATCAACGATTGGATAAATAGCGGTCGGAGATACACAACTGACGAATTCATGCAACAGGCTGAGGAATGGACACGAAGGCATCCCAGAAAGCAATAACATTTTACTTTCCAGATTAAATGATTTCATATCAAACTACAACTGCAATTATCTTAGGGGTGGGTGGTCGGGGGTTGGCGTGGGAGAAGCAGGTTTAAACCGAAAAAGGAAAAACAGCCTTGAGCCAGCGTGGATAGCAAGGCTGAAATGCGAGTGAAGAGAATCGGAACGAAGTATTCAGCCTGTGCGTTGTGTGCGAGCCGCTGCGAGTGGAGCGAGTGCCCCGGACACAGGAAGCGCGGAGCGCGGTGGACGGGTGCTGCCGGCAGCTGGTTTGGCGCATTTTTTTGCCCGAACGGTGCGTTGGAAAAAGCAAGGGCTGGAAGTAATGAACGAATGGAGTGTATTGAAGCGAATGAACGGAAAGGGTGTATGTGTGCGGTGGTGAAGCGGTGTGGAGTGAAACGGAACACGGCTGCAACCACATGGATTTGCAGGGTGGGAAAAGACATATACCCTGAAAGTGAAATGAGCGGAATGAAACGCAATGAGCGAATGAATGCCAGCTCTTGCTTGCGATTGGCAATAGCGGTGTGAAGCATGAAATGGAACTAGTGGACTGAAAGCAAACACGTCTATGCCAACATGGAAACGTCAGCT